>CAZYPY010000022.1:0-32133 GCA_964649545.1 uncultured Microthrixaceae bacterium
ACCGGGCCAAGGACGTCATCAAGAGCGGCGGCGAGTGGATCAGCTCGGTCGAGCTGGAGAACGCGATCATGGCCCACCCCGCGGTGGTCGAGGCCGCCGTCATCGGCATCCCTGACCCCCGCTGGGACGAGCGCCCGCTGGCCTGCGTGGTGGTGGCCGACGAGGTGAGCCCGGCGGACCTGAAGGCGTCCCTGGGCGAGCAGTTCGCCCGCTGGCAGCTGCCGGAGTCCTGGGCCTTCGTCGACGCGATCCCTCGGACCTCGGTGGGCAAGTTCGACAAGCGCGCGCTGCGGCGCGCGCACGAGGATGGCGACCTGGCGATCGTGCGCGAGGAGGGTGGACCATGAGCGAGGAGCCCGAGATCTACGACGTGGCGGTGGTGGGCTACGGCCCGGTCGGCGCGGTGCTGGCGATCCTGCTCGGCCAGCAGGGCCGGCGGGTGGTCGTGCTCGAGCGCCACCACGAGCCGTACCCGCTACCGCGCGCGGTCCACTTCGACCACGAGATCAACCGCATCCTGCAGTCGTGCGGGGTGGCCGAGGCGGTCTCGGCCATCGTCGAGCCCGCCGAGGTCTACGACTTCCTGACCGCCGACCGCCGCCCGCTCATGCGGGTCGGCCGGGTGGGCCGCGGCCTGTCGGGCTGGCCGCAGTCGTCGATGTTCTCCCAGCCGCAGCTCGAGCAGGTGCTGTTCGACCGGGTCGACGCCCTGCCCTCGGTGGAGGTGCGGCGGGGCGTGCAGGTCACCGCGCTCACCGAGGAGGACGGCGCCGTGCTCGTCGAGAGCGAGGGGGTGGGGCGGTCCGAGCCGGTGCGGGCCCGGTACGTCGTCGGCTGTGACGGGGCCAACAGCACGGTCCGACACCTGCTCGGCGTGGGCATGGTGGACAAGGCGTTCTTCTACGACTGGCTCATCGTCGACGTCGTCTTCGACGAGCCCCGGGAATTCGACCCGGTGAACTTCCAGGTGTGCGACCCGGCGCGTCCCACCACCGTCGTCTCGGGCGGGCCGGGGCGCCGGCGTTGGGAGTTCATGGCGCTACCCGGCGAGACCGCCGTCGAGCTCGACGACGAGGCCATGGCCTGGCGGCTGCTCGAGCCGTGGGACGCCCGTCCCGACAACTGCACCCTCGAGCGCCACGCGGTGTACCGCTTCCAGGCCCGCTGGCTCGAGGAGTGGCGACGGGGCCGGGTGCTGCTCGCGGGCGACGCCGCCCACCAGACCCCGCCGTTCGCCGGCCAGGGCATGTGCGCCGGGATGCGCGACGCCGCCAACCTGGCCTGGAAGCTCGACCTCGTGGTCGGCGGCGTCGCGCCCGACGCGCTGCTCGACACCTACGGCATCGAGCGGGCGCCGAACATGGAGGCGGTCATCGGCGTGGCCATGGACATGGGCGGGCTGATCTGCGTGACCGACCCCGACGAGGCCGCCGCCCGCGACGAGGCCTTCACCGCGGTGTTCGACGGCTCGGTCTCGGAGATCCCGCCCTTCCCCGGCATCACGGAGGGCGTGGTGCTGCCCGGCACCCCGCAGGCCGGTGAGCTGTTCCTCCAGGCCGAGGTCGCGGCCCGCGGGCGCCGGGCCCTGTTCGACGACGTGATCGGCGGCGGCTGGCGCCTCGTCACCGTCGCGACGCCCGCGCTCGACCCCGAGCTGCTCGAGTGGTTCGGCGGCCTGGGCGGCGCGGTGGTCGAGCTCGACCGCGGCGCCGGCCCAGGCGACGTGATCGTCGACGTCGACGGCGTCTACGGGTCGTGGTTCGCCACCCATGAGGTCGTCGCCGCGCTCCAGCGACCGGACTTCGCCGTGTTCGGCACCGCGTCGGAGCCCGATGGCATCAACGGGCTGCTGGCCGCGCTCCGCGACGCGCTCGCCGCGCCGGCCGGTCGCTGACCCCGACCCGGCCCGTAGGATCGATTTCGTCCCCGTCCGTCGGTTCGAGGAGCTTCCGCACATGGCACGCGCCCGGCGAGGTCGCTCGCTCGTCGAAGAGGTCCACGCCGCGCTGCGTGAGGACATCCTCTTCGGGCGCCGCCTGCCCGGCGAGCGCCTCCAGCTCAACGAGATCGCCGAGCAGCACGGCGTCAGCCTGAGCGTCGTCCGCGAGGCGACGACCCGGCTGGCCTCCGAGGACCTGGTCGAGGCGTCGCCCCAGCGGGGCTTTCGGGTGCGACCGGTCTCGCTGGAGGACCTCCGTGACCTCACGTGGGTGCGCATCCAGCTCGAGACGCTGGCGCTGCGGGAGTCGATCGCCAAGGGCGACGTCAGCTGGGAGGCCGACCTCGTGGCCGCCCACCACCGGCTGTCGGTGACGCCCATGTTCCTGGAGGACGGCACCGGCAACACCGACTGGATGGCCGCCCACGGCGCCTTCCACGCCGCGCTCACCGCGGCGGCGGGCAGCCCCATCCTCGAGCGCCTGCGCCGCCAGCTCTACGACGCCTCCGAGCTCTACCGCTACTGGTCCAGCCTCCTGCCCCGCCGCGAACGCCCGCGGGCCACCCCCGACGAGCACAAGGCCATCTGCGACGCCGCGCTGGCCCGCGACGCCGACCTGGCGGTCCGCCTGCTCACCGAGCACCTCCAGACCACCGCCGACCTGCTGGCCGGCTCGATCGACGCCATCGAGGCGGTGCAGGCGCTCGACGCCTCCGGGGTCGTCGCCGACGGCTGACCCTGGCGGTGCTCGGGGCCGTCGGTGGAGTCGATACGGTCTCGCTCGGATCGTGGCCGGCCGGCGCCGGGCCGCGAGCGAGGACGGTCGACGAGGGGGAGGTGCCGGGATGACCGGTGACCTGGTGAGCGGGTGGGTGGGCGTGGCCGGTAGCGGGTGCTCTGCTGCGGCAACCGAGCGGCGGCCGGAGGGCCCGTGCGCGTCGACCTGAGCCCCGACCAGCAGCTCTTCCGGGAGACGACGGCCCGGTTCCTCGCCGACACGGTCCCGCCCGCCGAGCTCCGGGCGCGTCGCCACGACCCGGCCGGCTTCGACGCGGACGAGTGGCGCCGGGGCGCCGAGCTCGGCTGGACGTCGCTGCTCGTCAGCGAGGAGTCGGGCGGCGGCTCGCTCAGCGGCGACGGCCTGGCCGACCTCGCCCTCGTGGCCCACGAGTTCGGTGCCGCCGCGGCGCCGGGCCCGCTCCTCGTCACGAACGTGGTGGCACTTGCCCTCGACCGGGCAGGTGTACCTCCCGAGGTGCTCGACGCCCTCCTGTCGGGCGGGTCGGTGGCCACCTGGGCCGGCGGCGACCTCCGCCCCGGGCCCGCCGGCCCGACGCCGTCGGTCCAGGCCGAGCTCGTCGGCGGTGACGTGGTGCTGCGGGGCGCCACCCGACCGGTCGAGTCGGCGGCCCAGGCCGCCCACCTGCTGGTCGTGGCCCGCACCGGCGACGGCCTCAGCCAGGTGCTGGTGCCGGCGGACGCCGCGGGCGTTCGGATCACGCCGCTCGAGTCGATCGACCTGACCCGGCGCTTCGCCGCGGTGACCTTCGACGAGGTACGCCTTCCCGCGGCCGCGATCGTCGGGGCGCCGGGTGAGGCCGGGGACGCCGTCCGCCACCAGCTCGACGTAGCGCTGGCCCTGACCTGCGCGGAGGCGGTGGGGGCCATGCAGTCGGCGTTCGACCTGACCCGTGCCTGGCTGGTCGAGCGCTACTCGTTCGGACGGCCCCTCGCCTCCTACCAGGCCCTCAAGCACCGCATGGCCGACATGGCCACGTGGCTGGAGGCAAGCCACGGGATCACCGACGCGGCGGTGACCGCGGTCGCCGCCGGCGCCCCCCGGGCCGCCGAGCTGCTGAGCGCAGCCAAGGCCTACGTCGGCGACCGGGGCGGCGAGCTCGTGCAGGAGTCCGTGCAGCTCCACGGCGGCATCGGGGTCACCTTCGAGCACGACGCGCACCTCTACCTGCGGCGCCACACCCTCGCCCGCACCCTGTACGGACGCCCGGCCGAGCACCGGCGCCGGCTCGCCGACCTCGCCCGCGACGAGGAGGCGGCATGACCGACCGACCCGTCCCCCCACTCGTCCCGACCGGCACCGCCGACGGCGACGGCGGCGAGGAGCTCGAGGACCTCGACGCCTTCCGGACCCGGGCCCGGGCCTTCGTGCGCGGGTCCCTCGGCCCCTCGGAGGGCGCGAGCTTCGGTCTCGCCGCCCGCTCCGACGAGGAGGAGGTGGCCCGCATCGCGCGTGAGCGCGAGGTGCAGCGCCTGCTCTTCGACGCCGGCCTGGCGGGCGTGTGCGTCCCCCGGGCCTACGGCGGCCAGGGCCTCACGCCGGCCCATCAGCGGGTGCTCGACGAGGAGCTCGAGGGCTACGAGTCCGCCCTGCGCATCCAGAGCCCGACCATGACCCCGTGCCTCGCCGTGCTCCTGGACTACGGGACCGAGGAGCAGAAGCAGCGCCACGTCCCGGCCATCCTCCGGGGCGAGGAGCTGTGGCTGCAGTTCCTGTCCGAGCCCACGAGCGGCTCGGACCTCGCCGCGGCCCGCACCACCGCCGTGCGCGACGGCGACGAGTGGGTGCTCAACGGCTCGAAGATCTGGACCACGGGTGCCTGGTTCTCGGACTGGGGCCTGTGCCTGGCCCGCACGAACTGGGACGTGCCCAAGCACCGTGGCCTCACCGTGTTCATGCTGCCCGTCGACCTGCCGGGGATGGAGCTGCGGCGCATCGAGATGCTCAACGGGAACCGCGAGTTCTGCGAGGAGTTCTTCACCGACGTGCGGGTGCCCGACGCCTACCGCATCGGCGACGTCGACCAGGGGTGGACGGTGTGCACCCGCTGGATGTTCCACGAGCGGATGCTCCACAACTCGCCGTACGTGACCTGGCCCGTGGGGATGCGGGCCGCAGGTGGGGGGACGCCCCCGCTCGAGGTGGCGTGGGCGGCGGGCCGTCTCGACGACGACGAGGGCCGTGACCTCGTCGGCGAGTCCCGGATGCTGGAGCTCGTCGCCGCCGAGCTGAAGGACCGGGTCGCGGACGGGGTGGCGGCCGGCGCGATCGACCCGCAGGCGGCCGCGGTCGTGCGGCTGTTCATCGGCACCGCCAGCGCCCGCCAGGCCACCATCGCCCTCGAGCTCGTCGGCGACACCGCCGCGGCCTGGGACGCGGAGGACGGTGTGCTGGGCGAGGGCGGCACCGGCTACCTGATGCGCCAGGCGGGCTCGATCGGCGGCGGCACCACCGAGATGGCCCGCAACGTCATCAGCGAGCGCGTGCTCGGCATGCCCCGCGAGCCCTCGGCGGATCGGGACGTGGCCTTCCGCGACGTCCGCCACGGTCGCTGACCGGGCCGGCCCGCGAGGCGCGGCCCGGGAGCGCCGGCGGCGGGCGGCGGCCGCACGTCAGGGGGCGGGTGGGGGCGGCGGCGTGCCGCCGGGGTCCTGCGGCGGCCACTGCTGGGGCTCGGCCGGGGGCCACTGGCCCTGCGGGGCCGGCGGCGCCTGGCCCGCCGGCGGCCACTGCTGCGCGGGCTGGGGCGGGCCGGGGTGGGTGCCGGGGGCGGCGTAGCCCCCGCCCGGGTAGCCGCCGCCGGCGGCGTAGGCCGCGGCCCGCTGCTGCTTCTTGCGGCTGCCGCGGCGCACCAGGGTGACGATCAGCAGGATGAGGGCGATCACGAAGCCGATGAAGCCGACGGCCATGCCGCCGAAGACGAAGGCGACGAGCGTGCCGAGCGAGAGCGTGCCCACGCGGACCTCGGTGCCCTCGGGGGCGTCGGTCACGAAGCGGTACTCGCCGGCGGTCTCGACGGTGAAGAACCCGAGGGGCACGAACTGCTCACCGTCGGTGCTCGCCGAGCCCGTGGGGACGGTCTCCTGGCTGAGGGTCCGGGTGGCACCGTCCGGGTCGGTGATGCGCACGTTCACCAGGTCCTCGGCGGAGCCGAAGGGCACCGACGCGAACACCCAGGTGTCGCCCTCCTCCAGCCGGAGGGTGTCCTCGCCGGGCGCGTCGATGCGCTGGCTGCCGTCGATGTCGTCGACGAACTGGCGCACGCCCATCACGACGAGGACGATGCCGGCCACCGCCGTCACCAGGAAGATCCCCAGGGCCCAGAAGAACCCGGCCTTGGGCAGCTTCACCGGCGCCGGGGCGGAGGGATACGCGGTCGCGGCCATGCTCAACGCTACGCCCCTCGTGGCGACCCTCGCCGAAAGGTTCGCCGGGTCGGAGCGTCAGGCGGTGAGGATCGTGATGGCCCGGTCGACGTCGCCCAGGTCGTCGAGGTAGGCGTCGGGGCCGAGGGCCGCGAGCCCCTCCTGGCCGCCGGTGCCGACGAGTAGGCAGCGGACGCCGCCGGCCCGGGCGCAGGCCAGGTCGTTCGGGGTGTCGCCGATGACCCAGACCTCGTGCGGGTCGTAGGTCTCGCCGCGGAAGCGCTGCGCGCGCTCGAGGGCGATGGGCACGAGCTCGAGGCGATCGGCGTGGTCGCTGCCGTAGGCGCCGATCTCGGCGTCGAAGAGGTGGGTGAGGTCGAAGGCGCCAACCTTCACCGCGGCGTTGGCGGTGAGGTTGCCCGTGAGCAGCGTCTGGCGCACGCCCTCGGCGGCGTCGAGGCGCTCGAGCACCTCCTGCACGCCGGGCAGGACCGAGCCGTGGGCGCGCAGGTCGGCCTCGATGCGCGCCAGCGCGGCCTCGGCGGCGGCGATGGCGTCGGGGAGGATCCTGTCGATGTGGTCGTCGGTGAGCTCGGCGGCCCGGAAGATCTCTCGCAGGATCTGGGGGTCGGTCTTGCCGCTCATCTCGATCGTGGGGAGCTCGGCCAGCCCCGCCACCGCCGCGGCGGCGTCCTCCATGGCGCGGCGG
Organism: uncultured Microthrixaceae bacterium; assembly: GCA_964649545.1. GTDB lineage: Bacteria > Actinomycetota > Acidimicrobiia > Acidimicrobiales > DATDAH01 > JAEUJM01. Next base: position 6,813 of record CAZYPY010000022.1, read on the forward strand.
CCCACGCCCCGGCTGGTGATGAGGGTGCCGTCGATGTCCCAGAGGATCAGCCGTCGCATCAGGCGATGACCTCGAAGGTGGCGGCGAGGGCGACCCCGAGCCGCTCGCCGGCGCCGGCCGCGCTCTGGCGGAGGAAGCCTTCGGGCGAGGCCTGGTCGCCACCGAGGGCGTCGAGGTAGGTGCGGTGGCAGGCGAGCGACGCCAGGCCGGTCTCGAAGGTGGCGGTCACGTCGACCGCGTGGGTGGGCTCGGGGCTGGCGTTGAAGGCGGTGAAGCGCACGCCGCCCCAGGCCTCGCCCCGGTCGGGGAAGCACCACGGGTTGGCGGCGTCGCGCACGGCGTCGAGCAGGGAACGGCCGACCGCCCGGTGATCGGCGTGGTTCCACGACGGCCCACCCCAGGAGTCCCGGTGGTTGATGGAGAGCACGACGTCGGGTCGGTGGCGGCGGATGGCCGCGGCCAGGTCAGCCCGGAGCGAGAGGCCCTCGACGATGGCGCCGTCGGGGTGGCCGAGGAACTCGACCTCGTCGACGCCCACCGCGGCGCAGCTCGCCCGCTGCTCGTCACGGCGCAGCGGCCCGACCTCGGCCGGCGCCATGGTCGAGATGCCGGCCTCGCCGTCGGACACCAGGACGTAGGCGACGTGCTTGCCCTGGGCGGTCCAGCGGGCGACCGCGGCGGCGGCGCCGTACTCCATGTCGTCGGGGTGGGCGACGACGGCGAGGGCGCGGTCCCAGTCCTCGGGGAACGCCTCGAGCGGCGGGGGTGCGTCGGTGGGATCGTCCACGGCGTCGGTCACGAGGGCGACGGTACCGGCGCCCGTCCCTCGCCGCCGGGCCGTACCGCACCCGTTCGGGGGACCTGATCCGCCGAATCCGATCCTCCCGGATCGTCCCGGACCACCCATCCGGCTACGGAAACGGAAGGTCCCACCTTCCGTTTCCGTGACCAGAAGCGAGCGGTCGTGGAGGGTCAGTCGCCCTCGCCCTCGCCCTCGCCCTCGGCCTCCTCCTCGACCTCGACCACCGGCTGGTCGGTGAAGAGGTAGGTGCGGAGGTGCTCGTCGAGGCTCGCGTCGCGGCGGCGCAGCCACTCGAGGACCATGGCCGCGTGCTCCTTCTCCTCGTCGCGGTTGTGGGCGAGGATGTCGCGCAGCTCGGCGTCCTCGGTGGCGGCGATGCGCTGGTCGTACCAGTCGACCGCCTCCAGCTCCTCCATCAGCGAGGTGATCGCGCGGTGGCGGTCCATCACCTCCGCGGTGAGCAGGTCGACCGGCTCGTGGTAGCCCTCGTTGGCCATGGTCCCGCTCCTTCGTCCTGTGCGTCGGTCAGGCCCACCCGCGGGCGCGGGCGGTCGGGGGTCTGTACCCCGCCGGTGGCGGCGCCAGCACCACATCGTGCGAGGCCGGGCGGGCTGGCGGCGGCGGGCCTGATCGCGGAGCTCCGGTTCGGCGCCACTCGGGAGAACGACCGCGAAGAAGGGAGAGGTGCCTGGTCGACGGGGCGCCGCGGACCGGCCTCGCTACGCACGGTGGCCGGATCCGCTCCCGGGTTGCCTCGGCGGGGGTCGTCGGAGGAAATGGCCCCCGGATTCGAGGGGGCATTTCCTCCAACGGGTCGGCGTGGGCCGGATCCAGCGGGCTCGCCGCCACGCACGGTGGCCGGACCGCGGACTCATGACTCGACAACGGCTGCTCTGGAGGAAATCGCGGTCATAGGTGACTGGCATTTTCTCCAGGTCGTGCCTGTCCGAGCGTGCCGGCCGCGGGGGGTGGTGGTCAGCCGGTGGGGGATCCCATGGCGGCGCGGCGGGCGGTGAGGAAGGCGCGCTCGGGGGCGTTCGTCGTGAGGGCGAGGGCCCGGTCGTAGGCCGCTGCCGCCTCGCCGGGGTCGCCGGCGCGGGCCAGGAGGTCGGCGCGGGCGGCGTGGAACGGCTGGTAGTCGTCGAGGCCCTGCACGTCCTCGAGGGCGGCCAGGCCGGCGCCGGCGCCGTCGCGCTCGGCCAGCGCCACCGCCCGGTTGAGGGCGACGACCGGGTTGGGGCGCAGGGTGAGGAGCAGGTCGTAGAGCTGGACGACCTGGTCCCAGTCGGTGGCCTCGGCGTTCGGGGCGTCGGCGTGGACGGCGGCGATGGCGGCCTGCACCTGGAACGGGCCCGGTCGGTCGCGACGCAAGCAGGCCCGGACGAGCTCGTGCCCCTCGGCGATCAGCGCACGGTCCCATCGCGAGCGGTCCTGGTCGGCCAGCCGGACCATCGAGCCGTCGGGCGCCGTGCGCGCGGGCCGGCGGGCCTCGGTCAGCAGGAGCAGGGCGAGCAGCCCCACCGCCTCGGGCTCGTCGGGCATCAGCTCGACCAGCACCCGGGAGAGGCGGATCGCCTCGGTGGACAGGTCGGCGCGGGTGAGCTCGTCGCCGCTCGTGGCGGTGTGACCCTCGGTGTAGATCAGGTAGATCGCGGACAGCACGACGTGGAGGCGGGCGGGGAGCTCGGCGGGGCGGGGAATGCGGTAGGGGGCGTGGTTGTCGCGCAGCTTGCGCTTGGCCCGCACGATGCGCTGGGCCAGCGTCGCCTCGGGGACGAGGAAGGCCCGGGCGATCTCGGGGGTGTCGAGGCCGCCGAGCAGGCGCAGGGTCAGCGCGACCTGGGCGTCGGGGGCCAGCGCCGGGTGGCAGCAGAGGAACATGAGGCGCAGCTGGTCGTCGGCCACCACGTCGACGAAGCCGTCGAGCTCGTCGAGGTCGGGGTGGCCGGAGGTCGGGTCGCCGGCGGGGTCCATGGGATCGGCGTCGGTGGGCAGGGCGTGGAGCCGGCGGGCGGCCTCGTGGCGGGCGTCGCGGGTGGCCTCCCGTCGCAGCCGGTCGATGGCCCGGTTGCGGGCGGTGGTGGTGATCCACCCGCCGGGGTTCGGGGGGATCCCCCGGACCGGCCACTGCTCGGCGGCGACGGCGAACGCCTCCGCGACCGCATCCTCGGCGAGGTCGAGGTCGCCGAGGATGCGGACGAGGGTGGCGGTGCAGCGCCCGACCTCCCGCCGGTAGACGGCGGCGAGGTCGTCGGCGTCGCCGTCGCCCACGGGCCTGCTCATGGGACCGGGCTCAGGACTCGGGCTCCGGCTCGACCTGCATGGGCCGCAGCTCCACGGGGCCCTCGCAGGCCTGGGTGCACTGGCCGGCCCAGTCCAGGGCCTCGTCGAGATCGGTGGCCTCGATGACCCAGAAGCCGCCCATCTGCTCCTTGGTCTCGGCGTACGGGCCGTCGGTCATCGACACCTGGCCGTCGGCGCTGCGCAGGACCGTGGTGGTCGACTGGGGCTGCAGGCCGGCGCCGAAGACCCAGGCGCCGGTGGCCATCATCTTCTCGTTCAGGGCACCGACCTGCTGGCCCAGGCGGGCGATGTCGGGGTCGCTGAAGTCGTTCTCGCCGTACTCGTCGTCGTGCCAGACGGAGATCAGGTACTGGGGCATCGGAAGGGTCTCCTTCGTTTCGTCGGGGTTGCGGTGGGTTGCTCGGTGCTGGTGAGACGGGGCCCGGTGGCGCCGCTCATCCTCTCCACGAACGCGATCGCGGGAATCGACACCGTCGACGGAGAAATCCCGGAATTTCGTCGAGCCGCCCCGTCGGCGCCGGTCACGCCTCGTCGAGGAGGGCGAGGAGCTTGGTCGTCGTGGACCAGCTGCGGATGGTCATGCGCTGGTACTCGGGGGTGCCCATGACGGCGCTCAGCTTGGACTTCGTCCGCTGGGCGGACAGCCGCTCGAAGTAGACGACGCCGGTGCCGGGCCAGGCCCGGTCGACGCCGTCGCGGCACTTCACGACCTTCATGGCCTGTGCCGCGGTGAGCGGCGCCTTCAGGAAGACGGCGTCGGAGTGGTAGGTGTCGGGCTGCTGCCCGAACCCTTCCGGCGCCTTCGCGACGACCGCCCGGAACTGCCGCTCGGTGCGGACGACCACCAGGATGGGGATGCCGAAGCGCGCCTCGAGCACCGTCTCGACCCGGTCCTCGAGGCCGGCGACCGGCTCGCTGGTGGAGAACAGGACGTTGCCGGACTGGATGTAGGTCCGCACGTCGCCGTACCCCGCGCCCTCCATGGCCGCCCGCAGGTCGGCCATGGGCACCGGGTTCTTCCCGCCCACGTTGATGCCGCGCAGCAGCGCGACGGCTCGGGTCGCTGCCATGGCGCTGACCCTACGTCGGGCCGGGTCGACACGGTCGCTGGCTCCGTCATGACGAGACGTCGGGGGTGGTCGATCGGGCCGCGGGGCGGCGACTGCGGCATTCGGTCAGCGCCTTCTCCTCGGCCAGCAGCTCGGCGCGGGCGGAGAGCCACTCCTCGCGGGTGGCGACGACGGGCAGGTTCGGCGGCAGGTCCACCGGGCCACGGTGTGCGCCGGGCTGAACCGGGCGCATCGCGCCGCACGTGGTGCGGTTGGTAGCGCTGGGTTGGGGTCGGCGCAGGGTCGGCGGCGGGCTCGATGGCCGGAGGGCGCCGCCGCCCTCCTACCGTGAGGCCAGGACCGAGCACGCACGTCTGTCCGGCACCGGGGTGTGGGCGCACGAGCTGCGCTACGGCGACCCGGCGCAGGCGGCCGACCTCGCCGCCGAGCTCGAGGGGCTCGGCTTCTCCGCCCTCTGGGTGCCCGACGTGGGCGGCGACCTCTTCGGCTCGCTCGACGACCTACTGGCGGCGACGTCGTCAGCGGTGATCGCCACCGGGATCCTCAACGTCTGGATGCACACGCCGGCCGAGACCGCCGAGTGGCGGGCGGGCCTGGCCGAGGCCGACCGCGACCGGCTGCTGCTCGGCATCGGCATCAGCCACGCGTCGTTCATCGACGCCCACGAGGGGATGTCGTGGGACAAGCCGCTCGCCACGATGCGCACCTACCTCGATGGGCTCGACGCCGCCGGCGTGCCGCTCGAGGCCCGTTGCCTCGCCGCGCTCGGCCCGAAGATGCTCGAGCTGGCCCGTGACCGGTCCGCCGGTGCCCATCCCTACCTGGTGACCCCGGAGCACGCCGCCATCGCCCGCGAGACCATGGGCCCCGACGCCCTCCTGGCGGTCGAGCAGGGTGTCGTCCTCGACACCGACCCCGACGCCGCCCGGGCGATCGCCCGCCAGGCCCTGTCGATCTACGCCACCCTCCCGAACTACACGAACAACTGGAAGCGTCTCGGCTTCACCGACGACGACGTCGAGACCCTGAGCGACCGCCTCGTCGACGAGGTGGTGGCGTGGGGCGACGAGGCCGCGCTCGCCGCCCGCGTGCAGGCGCACGTCGACGCCGGCGCCGACCACGTCTGCGTCCAGCTCCTCGGCCCGCCCGGCGCCCCCGTCGACCGCGCCGCCTGGCGCCGCCTCGCCCCGGCACTCCTCGACTGACCGAGCCCGGCCGGACGGGCCGGCGGGCGCGGTGCGGCCCCGGTCGACGATGACCGGGGCCGCACCGTGGAGGGACCGTCTCGGGCTACTTCACGTCGAAGCGGTCGAGCATCATCACCTTGTCCCACGCCGCCACGAAGTCCCAGGCGAACTTCTCGGCGCCGTCGGCGCTGGCGTAGACCTCGGCGAGGGCCCGCAGCTGCGAGTTCGAGCCGAAGACCAGGTCGGCGGCGGTGGCGGTCCAGCGGACCTCGCCGGTGGCCCGGTCCTTGCCGTCGTAGACGCCCTCGGCCGACGCCGACGTCGACCACTCGGTGGCGATGTCCATCAGGTTCACGAACACGTCGTTCGACAGGACGCCGGGCCGGTCGGTGAGCTGGCCGTGGGCCGACCCGTCGACGGTGGCGCCAACGGCCCGCAGCCCGCCGACCAGCACCGTCATCTCGGGGGCGGTGAGGGTGAGCAGGTTGGCCTTGTCGAGTAGGCGCACCTCGGCCGGCAGCTTGTCGCCCGCCGGGAACCAGTTGCGGAAGGCGTCGGCCCGGGGCTCGAGCACCGCGAAGGAGTCGACGTCGGTCTGCTCCCGGGTGGCGTCGGTGCGCCCGGGGGTGAAGGGCACCTTCACGTCGAACCCGGCGGCCTTGGCCGCCTCGCCCACGCCGACGCAGCCGGCGAGCACGATCAGGTCGGCGAGCGAGATCCGCTTGCCGCCCGACGCCGAGGCGTTGAAGCGCCCCTGGATGCCCTCGAGCACCGCCACGACCTCGCCGACGCCGGCGGCCTGGTTGACCGCCCAGTCCTTCTGGGGGGCGAGGCGGATGCGGGCGCCGTTGGCGCCGCCGCGCAGGTCGGTGCCCCGGAAGGTGGACGCCGACGCCCAGGCGGTCGACACGAGCTGGGCGACGGTCAGGCCCGAACCGAGGATCTCGCCCTTGAGGGCGCTCACGTCGGCCTCGTCGACCAGCGGGTGGTCGACGGCCGGGACCGGGTCCTGCCAGAGCTGGGCCTCGGGCACCCAGGGGCCGAGGTAGCGGGTGACGGGGCCCATGTCTCGGTGCAGGAGCTTGTACCAGGCCTTGGCGAAGGCCAGGCGGAACTCCTCGGGGTTCTCGTGGAAGCGCCGGGAGATGGCCTCGTAGGCGGGATCGAAGCGCAGGGCCAGGTCGGCGGTGGTCATCATCGGCGCGTGGCGGACCGACGGGTCCTCGGCGTCGGGAACCGTGTCCGCTCCGGCCCCGCCCGCGGGACGCCACTGCTTGGCGCCGGCCGGGCTCTCGGTCAGCTCCCACTCGTAGCCGAAGAGGACGTCGAAGTAGCTGCTGTCCCACTCGATGGGCGTGGGGGTCCAGGCCCCCTCGATGCCGCTGGTGATGGTGTCACGGCCCTTGCCCGAGCCGTACTCGCTCTTCCACCCGAGACCCATCGAGTGCACCGGGCAGCCCTCGGGCTCGGGGCCGACGAGGTCGGGGTTGCCGGCGCCGTGGGCCTTGCCGAAGGTGTGGCCGCCGGCGATGAGGGCGACGGTCTCCTCGTCGTCCATGGCCATGCGGGCGAAGGTCTCCCGGATGTCGCGGGCCGAGGCCACCGGGTCGGGGTTGCCGTTGGGCCCCTCGGGGTTCACGTAGATGAGGCCCATCTGCACGGCGCCGAGCGGACCCTGCAGCTCGCGGTCGCCGGCGTAGCGCTCGTCGCCGAGCCAGGTGTCCTCGGGGCCCCAGATCACCTCTTCGGGCTCCCAGACGTCCGCACGGCCGAAGGCGAACCCGAAGGTCTCGAAGCCCATCGACTCGAGGGCGACGTTGCCGGCGAGCACGAGGAGGTCGGCCCACGACAGCGACTGGCCGTACTTGGCCTTGATCGGCCACAGGAGGCGGCGGGCCTTGTCGAGGTTGGCGTTGTCCGGCCAGCTGTTGAGCGGGGCGAACCGCTGCATGCCGGCGCCGGCGCCGCCGCGGCCGTCCTCGATGCGGTAGGTGCCGGCGGCGTGCCAGGTCATGCGGATGAACAGCGGCCCGTAGTGGCCGTAGTCCGCCGGCCACCAGTCCTGGGAGTCGGTCATCAGGGCGACGAGGTCGGCCTTCACCGCGTCGACGTCGAGCGCGGCGACGGCCTCGGCGTAGTCGAACTCGTCGTCGAGGGGCGTGGCGTGGGGCCCGTGGGCGTGGAGGACCGAGAGGTCGAGCTGGTCGGGCCACCAGTCCTTGTTGGTGCGGGGCCGACGGTCGGTCGCGGGCTCCGGCGCGTCGATGGCCGGGTTCTCGCTCTCGCTGGTGCTGGCGGTGGTGGGATCGGGCACGGCGGCCTCCTGGGCGGCTCGGGACGGGGTTTCCTCACCCGCAGTCTCTGCCCTCCGGTGCGATAAGGGAAGTACCAGGTGACTGTCACAGCGATAGTCTGAGACTATGAATCGTCCCACGGTCCAGCAGCTCCGCTACGCGGTGGCGGTGGCCGAGGAAGGGCACTTCGGGCGGGCGGCCCAGGCCTGCTATGTGAGCCAGCCGGCCCTGAGCACCCAGGTGCGCGAGCTCGAGGCCAAGCTCGGTGTCCAGCTCTTCGAACGCACGCCCCGAGGCGTGCTCGTGACCCCCGCCGGCACCGAGATCGTCGAGCGGGCCCGGCGCATCCTGCGCGAGGTGGACGACCTCTGCGAGGTGGCCGCCGGCGCCGGCGGCGATCTGGGCGGGTCGTTGCGGCTCGGCGTGATCCCGACCATCGCCCCCTACGTGTTGCCGGCTGCGGTCCCGCGGATCGAGGCGGCGCAGCCCGGCGTCGAGCTCTACCTCCGCGAGGACCGCACCGAGTCCCTCGTCGCGCAGCTGCAGGCCGGCGACCTCGACCTCCTCCTGCTCGCGCTGCCCCTGAACCGGCCGGGCATCGACGAGCACGCGCTCTACGACGAGCCGTTCCTGCTGGCCGTGCCCGAGCAGCACCCGCTGGCCACCGCGGCGGCGTGCACGGTCGCCGACCTCGCCGGTGAACGCCTCGTCCTGCTCGAGGAGGGCCACTGTCTGCGCGACCAGGCGCTCGCGGTGTGCGACCTCGCCGGCGCCGGCGGCCTGGTCGAGGTCCAGGGCACCAGCCTGCCGACCGTGGTGCAGATGGTCGGGTCGGGCCTCGGCGTGACCCTGTTGCCGGCGAGCGCCGTCGACCGCGACGTGCACCCCGGCGCGCGGGTCGTCCTCCGGGACCTCGGCCCCACCCCGCCGACGCGCACCGTCGGTCTGGCGTGGCGGGCGTCGTCCGCCCGGGGGCCGGCCTACCGCCGTCTCGGCGATGCCATCGCCGACGTCGGCCGGAGCGCCGCCCCTCGCTGATCTCCCGCGGTCCCGGGCGCTCGCGTCGACGTGCCGGCGGCCGCGCGGGCCAGGAGGAGCCCGCCCCGAGAAACGCTCCCCGGGACCGAGGTGACCGGTGCGTCACCCCGGTCCCGACGGCGACCGTTGGGATAGCCTCGACGTGAGCGGGGGGTGGGCGATGAGGGGCGACACCGAGGAGCGGACGGCGTGAGCACCGGGGGACCGCCGCTGGGACCGCCGCAGGGTCCGCACGGCCCCCCGCCAGGGGCGAACGGCCCCGCGCCGGCCGGCGCTCCGGGCGCGCCGCCGAGCGAGCGGCCCCGCACCGCGCGGATCGTGCTCGTGACGGTCCTCGCCGTCCTGTTGCTGGCCGCCGCCGTCGGCGCCGTCGTCGTGCTCCTCGGCGACGACGAGGCCGGTGCCTCGGAGGTGTTCCTCGAGCCTGTCGGCGCCCCGACCGACAACCCGTTCGCGCCCTCGGTGGTCACGACGGTGGACGGGGAATCGGCGGAGAAGGCGCTCTCGCCCCTGGACGACGCCGGGGGGACGTTCCCGGCCGACACCGTCGGCCTCTACGGCGGCACCCGGGACGAGTCCACCTGCGATCGCGCGCAGCTCGTCGAGTTCCTGGAGGCCAACGACGCCGAGGCGGCGGCGTGGGCGGAGGTCCTCGGGATCGAGGTCGCGGACATCGCGGCCTACGTGGACACCCTCACGCCGTTCGTGTTGCGCTCGGACACCGCGGTCACCAACCACGGCTTCGTCGACGGTCGGGCCACCACCATCCCTGCCGTGCTCCAGGCAGGGACCGCCGTGCTGGTGGACGACCGGGGCCTGCCGGTCGTCAAGTGCGGCTGCGGCAACCCACTCACCGCGCCCACGCAGACGCAGGACGTCGACTACGTGGGCACCCCCTGGGACGGCTTCGACCCGGTCGCGGTCACCGTGATCCAGCCGGTCACCGTCCGCATCGACGTCTTCGTGGCGGTGGATCTCGTGAGCGGCGCGTCCTTCGGTCGGCCCGCCGGCACCGCGGGCGACGACGACGGCCCGCCGCCGGACGACCCGACCGCCGGGTCCACGACCACCGAGGCGCCGGAGCCGACGACCACGACGACCACGGGGGGCGTGCCCGACCAGGCCACCTACGAGGCCACGGCGTCGATCCAGTGCCCCGGGGAGGCGGGCCAATCCGGCGCCTTCAGCGCCACCGTCTCGGACGGGACGCTGACCCTCAGCGCCATCAACGGCTCCGTGACGGGTCCCATCGCCCCCGACGGCAGCTTCCAGGTGTCGGACGGCTTCGCCACCTTCGACGGCGTGGTCACCGCCGACGGTATCAGCGCGACCATCACCGGGGACGGCTGCACCGGGACCCTCGACGGCCCGCGCACCGGCTGAGGCCGCTCAGGCCGACGCTCAGTGGCGCTTGACGCCGCCGTACTTCATGCGGGTGTCCTGGGTGGAGGCGGGGCGGGCCTCGTCGTCGCGGATGGCGGCGTCGACGACCTCGCCCACGAACAGGGTGTGGCTGCCGAGATCGACGGCCTGGCGGACGGCGCAGTCCATCCAGGCGAGGGCCTCGTCGAACACCGGCGCGCCGGTGGTGGCCGCCCGGACGGCCCGACCGTTGAGAGTGGCGCCGTCGTCCTGGGCCAGCTTCGAGAACTTCACGAAGACCTTGGTATCGGTGGCGTCCCACAGGTTGACGGTGAACGAGCCGCCCTCGGTGATGAGCCGGTGGGTGACCGCCGAGTTGTCCACGCCGACGCCGATCAGCACCGGTTCCATCGACAGCTGGGTGACCCACGTCGTGGTCATGGCGTTGCGCTCGTCGCCCGCCCGCGAGCCCACCAGGACCAGCGGGTTCGGGATCTTCCAGGTGACGCGGTTGAGGAGCTCGTCGGGCACGGCCATGCCCCGACGGCACCGGGGAGCCGGGCCTCGTCGACCGGCGTGTCGCCCAGCCACCCGTCCGGCGTCGTGTCTGCCGCCTGCGGGGGTAGGGGAGACGTCCGATGACTTGGGAGCGGGCGTCGTGAAGCTGCGGTCGGCGTGGGCGCGGCTGCTGTCCGGGTACTGGTTCATCCCCACGGTGATCGTCGTAACGGCCGGCGGGCTGGCGCTGGCCCTGATCGAGCTCGACGAGTAGCTCGACGCCAACGGCACGACTGGCGGCGACACCGTCGGCTTCACGGGCGGTCCCGAGAGCGCGCGGGCGCTGCTCTCGGCGATCGCGGCGTCGACGTTGACGCTGACGGCGCTGGTGTTCTCGGTGACCGTGGTGGTGCTGCAACTGGCGAGCGGCCAGTTCTCCCCGCGGGTGTTGCGGACGTTCCTGCAGGACCGCGTGAACCAGGCCACCCTGCGCGTGTTCCTCGCGACCTACGTGTACTCGTTGCTGATCCTGCGCGAGGTCCGGGGGCCCGACGGCCCGGTGGACGACTTCGTGCCGGGGCTCGCGGTCACCGGCTCGTTCGCACTGGTGCTGGTGGCCATCGGCCTGTTCGTCAAGTACATCCACAACATCGCCGGCTCGATCCGGGTCATCCAGGTGATCGACACGATCACCGGCGAGACCGTCGACGCCATCGAGCGAGCGCATCCGACCGACCGGGCGACGCCAGAGCGATCCGACCTCGCCACGGGGCCCGTTGCGCACGTCGTTCGGGCTCGGAAGCGTGGCGTGGTGCTGGCCGTCGACGGGCACCGCCTGGCCGACCTCGCCGAGAACCGGGAGCTCGAGCTGGTGGTGGTGCCCCGGGTGGGCGACTTCATCCGCAGCGACGGGGCACTCGTCGAGGTGCGCGGCCTCGTCGATGAGGACGACATCGACGACCGAGCCGTCGAGCGATGCTTCGCGTTCGGGCGGGAGCGGATCATCGACGAGGACCCGGCCTTCGGCATCCGTCAGCTCGTCGACATCGCGGAGCGGGCGCTGTCGCCGGGGATCAACGATCCGACCACCGCGACCCAATGCCTGGACCACGTGCACGACCTGCTGCACCGCCTGTGCCACCGACCCCTTCCCGCCTGGCGGGTGGAGAACGGGCGGGTCGCCCTCCCCCGGTACACCTGGGACGGGTACGTGGCCCTCGCCCTCGACGAGCCCCGCCACTGGGGGGCGTCGTCGATCCAGGTGCACCGACGCCTGGGGGCCATGATCGACGACCTCATGGCCGAGGCCCCCGCCGACCGGGTCCCCGTCCTGCGAGAGCAACGCCGGCTCCTGGCGGCCCGTCGCCGCGACCTGGCCCCGGTCGAACGGGCCGCGCTGCTCCACGACGACGACGGAGCGCGGCTCGGGTCTCCCTGAGGGGGTTCCCTCCTGAGGGACTCCCCGTCGGTGCCCGTCCCCCCGGGGCCACGTCGGAGCCCAGGCCCGGCGCGCACGTCGAAGCGTCCGTGTCTGCGGGCCCGACCGCCGAGAGCCACCGCAGGCGACAGCGTCGGTCGCCGACGGGCACACTCGGATCATGCGCATCGTCGTGATCGGGGCCGGGGCGATCGGGGGCGTCACCGGTGGGCGCCTCCACCAGGCGGGCCACGACGTCGTGCTCGTGGCCCGCGGCCCGCACCACGACGCCATCCGGGACCGGGGGCTCACCATCCAGTGCCCGACCGACGAGGTGACGATCCGCGTCCCTGTCGTGGACCGCGTCGACCGGCTGACGCTCGGCGCCGACGACGTCGTCCTGCTCGCGGTCAAGAGCCAGGACACCCCCGGCGTGGTCGCCGACCTGGTGCCGAGCGCTCCCGAAGGCCTGGCCGTCGTGTCGCTGCAGAACGGCCTGGAGAACGAGCGGGTGCTGCTGCGCCACTTCGACCACGTCTACGGCGTGTGCGTGATGTTCCCCGCCACCCATGTCGAGCCGGGCGTGGTGCAGGCCAACTCGACGCCGGTCGAGGGGCTGCTCGATCTCGGTCGCTACCCGTCGGGGGTCGACGACACCGCCGTGGCGATCAGTGCCGCCTTCGAGGACGGCCCGTTCGTCTCCGAGGTGCGGCCCGACATCATGCGCTGGAAGGCGGCCAAGCTGCTGCTCAACCTGGCCAATGCGATCGACGCGGTCTGCGGGCTCGAGGGCGCCGGCGGCGAGCTCTACGCCCGGGCGCAGGCCGAGGGGCGCGCGGTCCTGGACGCCGCCGGCGTCGCCCACGTCAGCGAGGAGGAGGACGCCGCCCGCCGCGGCGATTTGCTCCAGATGCGGCGGGTCAACGGCGAGCGGCGGGTCGGCAGCTCGGGCCGGCAGAGCCTGGCGCGGGGCGCCGGCAGCATCGAGACCGACTTCCTCAACGGCGAGATCGTGCTGCTGGGCCGCCTGCACGGGGTGCCCACGCCGGTCAACGCGCTCCTCCAGCGCCTCGCCGGCGAGGCCGCCCGCGAACGCCGGGCCCCCGGGTCGATGCGCCCCGAGGAGGTGCTGGCCCTCCACTGACGCGGGCGCGACCCGGGCCCCGGACGCGCCGAGGGCGCCGACCGGTCTCGGGGATCCAGCCGACGCCCTCAGCCACGGACCGGCGGCCCCCGAGGGGTGGTGGCCGCCGGCATGGCCCGCTCTTCGCCCTCGCGGGCGTGGTGACTACACCCCCATGAGGGCGTACATGTTGGCGCCCATGATCTTGGCGACGTCCTCGTCGGCCAGGCCGACCTCGTCGCGGGCGTAGATCGCGTACTCGACCGGGTCGGCCAGGCCCTCGGGGTGGGGCCAGTCCGAGTTGAACAGCACGTGGTCGAGTCCGATGGCGTCGACGAGCGGCTGGAGGTCGTCCTCCCAGAACGGGGCCACGTAGAGCGCCCGCCTCAGCACGTCGGCGGGGGCTTCGTCGAACAGGTGCGGCATCTTGCCGTAGCCGTCGTTCAGGTCCTCGACCACCCGGGTGATCCACCTCGACCCGTTCTCGATGGTGGCGAGACGGACGCCGGGGAAGCGCGAGAGCATCCCGTGGATCACCGCCGAGAAGATCGTGTCCATGATCGGCCGGTGGGCCTGGCTCACGCTGTAGAAGGGGTGCTGCTCGAACGGGCGCATCTCCAGCCCCGATCCGTTCCACTCGTTGGCGAAGCGCTGGTAGCCCGAGTCCGAGGCGTGGAGCATGACCGGGATCCGCGCCTGCTCGACGGCCGACCAGAACGGGTCGTTGTCGGGCAGGAAGGGCGAGCGCGGGCCGCGGTAGCCGGCGACCGGCCCCGGCCGCACGAGTACCGTCCTGGCGCCCCGCTCGAGGGCCCACTCCATCTCGGCGACCGCGCCGGCGGGGTCGGCGAGGTTCATGACCGGCGTGGAGAAGATGCGGCCGGCGTGGTCGAAGCCCCACTCGTCGTACATCCACTGGTTGAAGGCGTGTACGAGCACCTGGGTGGCCACCGGGTCGTCCATGAAGTTGACCTCGATGAGCGACGCCAGGGTGGGGAAGTTGACGATGGCGTCGATGTGCATGCGGTCCATCAGCGCCAGGCGGGCGTCGGGGTCGGTGAACTCGGGGATGGCCCGCATGGGACGCACGATCTCCCGGTAGCTCTTGCCGGCGGTGTTGCGGCCCGAGAAGTACTCGGCCGCGGACCCGGGCTCGGCGACCACCTCGAAGGTGGGGTTCGGGATGTAGTCCGACACCTTGCCCCGGACGATCATCTTGCGGCGCCCGTCCACGTCGGCGATGCGGATCAGGCCGTGGTACTCCTGCGGCAGGTAGCGGGTGAACGAGTCCGCTTCCTCGTAGAAGTGGAAGTCGCAGTCGAAGACCGGGTGGTCGAAGTCCGTGAACGACATGTCCGGGCTGTAGGTCGAGTACTCCACCGTGGTTTCCCCCTCGCGAGAACGGCGTTTCCGCTCACCCTCGCGGCTCGGGGCCGGTGGTGGCTAGGGACCAAGGTCCCAAAGCCACCGGGGGGTGACGGGCGCTAGTTCGCGGCGGAGGCCGTGCCCCGGGCTGCGGCGGTCAGCAGGTCTCGGCCCCACTGGACGGCGTGGCTCGGCTCGCCGGGGTCGAGGGCGTTCTCGTGGTCGACGAGGAAGCTCTCGGGCTCGGCCACCACGATGAACCCGTGCCGGCGCAGGCGCTTGGTGATGCCCTTGGACGCCCGCCCGGTCAGCGCCCCGGGACCGTGCATCCGCGTGTCGAACGCCGCCGCCAGCTTCGCCTGGCCCTGCTCGATCCCGTCGAACCAGTCGCGGAGCCCCGGGCCCTCGGCGTCGGGGTCGACCTCGAGGTGGTGGCCCTTCTCCTCCTCGTGGGCGATCGTCTCGGGCGAGACCGCCTGGTGACGGCTCATCTCGGTGGTCATGCCGTGGACGTGGGTCGGGCCGCCGACGACGACGAGGTCGGCCGCCGCCAGCCGATCCGCGGTCACGTCACCGACGGGCAGGACCTCCACGGTGGTGGCGCCGGCGTCCGCGAGGCCGGCGCCGATGTCCTGGGCCACGGTGTGGGTGTTGCCGTACATCGACTCGTAGATCACCAGTGCTCGCACCGTTCGCTCCTTCCGATGCCGTTGCCTGCATCCTCATCGTCCGCCCGGTGTCGGCGACCGGCCAGGGTCCAACGGCCCCGGCGGGGACCGACGGCGGCGTCAGCGGCGGCTGAACAGGCGCAGGACGTACCAGAACAGCAGCATCACCGAGGCGAAGAGCTGGATCGAGGCACCGACGTAGGCCTCCGGCGGGTAGTGCCGCATGATCGTCTGGGTCTGGTAGATGATGGCGCCGCCGGCGAGGGCGATCATGCCCAGGGTGAACCACACGCCCAGGTCGAGGCCGAAGAGCACCGCGGCCACGATGAGCACCAGCGACATCACGCCCGCCCACAGCAGCAGCGGGCGCATGAACGAGAGGTCCCGCCGGGTCACGAGGCCGACGACGGTGAGACCGGTGAAGCCCAGCGCGGTGATCACCGCGGCACTGGCGACCGTGGCGGTGCCGCCGCCCTCGTTGAACACGTAGTAGAGGAACGGGGCGAAGATCAGGGCCTCGGCGCCGGCGAGGGCGAACAGGCCGCCGTACTGGCGGCCGGGGTTGGCGAGGTCGTGGGCGGCGGCGGTGGCGAGCCAGTTGACCACCATGAACCCGCCGAGCACGAGCAGCCAGACCCCGCCGCTGCCGTAGACCATGTTGAACAGACCCTCCGCCGCACCGGTGGCGAAGAGCAGGGTCTCGAAGGCCATGAAGGCGACGATCGCCGCGACCAGGTGCTGGTACACCTTGACCATGAAGTCGGCGCGCGTCTCCTCGTCGAGGCTGGCGACCGGGATCGAGTAGGGCTGGGCCTGGGACATGGGCACCTCGTCGGCGGGTTGCGGGCATCCGCCCGTGGCTCCCAGGCTACGGGATCGGCGCTCGACGCGGGCGGCGCCGGGTCGTCACGCCGCTGGTGGCGTGAGGAAGCGGCAGCGGGGGCCCGGGGCCTGGGCGAGGCGCACGTCGAGGGTGGCGAGGGGCGCGTCGAGGGCCTCGGCCAGCGCGACGTACCAGGCGTCGTACGGGGTCAGGTTCTCGCGGAGGGCCCAGATGCGCTCGGCGAAGGGTTCGTAGGGGAACAGCTCGACCGCGAGGTCGGCGAGGTCGTAGTGCGCCGACGTGGCGAGGTCGGGTGACAGTCCGTCGGTTCCGATCGTGCGCCGCAGCGCGCTCGCGACCTCGGCGGGCAGGTGGTGAGGAGCGGCGAAGTCGTGCCTGGCGCCGAGACCTCGCGCCCACTGGGCTCCCGGCGTGTGCGCGATGAGGAGCGCGACCACGACGCTGGCGTCGACGATGGCGGTCGTCACCCGTTGTCGCGATCGTCGCGGATCAGCGCCACGATCCGCTCGTCGGAGATGTCCACCGGAAACCGGCGCTTCCGCTCCTGCACCCTCGCCAGCCACTCGTCGGCGGAGGGCTTGGACGCGAGCTTCTCGAGCTCGGCGAGCAGGTACTCCTGGAGCGAGCGACCCGTGGCCCGGGCGCGTGCGGCGAGCTCGTCCCGGGTGGCCTCGGGGACGTCGCGGATGGTGATCGACGGCATGCTGCCATCGTGCGGCGGATGCATGCGTTTTGCAAGCAGATTCCTCGGCATGGCCAGACTCCCTGATCGCGGGTGCGCTGGCCCTCCGAGCAGCGCTCGTTCGGTCCGGGAGGGCGGCGCCGCCGAACGTACCGGCGCACGACGTCTCGATCCAGGGTGCGTTCGACGGAACGCAGGCGCTCGGTCGGCCCGGTCGATCCGACGCAGACCGATGCCTGCGGTGTCGAACGTGGCGACCGGTGGTCATGTGGCGCGGACGTCGGCGGCGCGGTCGACCCAGCGGGGGCAGGCGCCGCCGAGGGGGCAGGCGCAGCAGTCGGGGTCGCGGGGGCGGCACCAGCGCCGGCCGACGTCCCACGCCGGCAGGTCGAGGGCCCCGGGGCGCTCCGGGTGGGCGGCCCGAGCCCGGTCCACCAGGTGCTGGCGCTCGTCGACCTCGGCGAGGCCGGTGCGCAGGAACACGCGGCGCACGTGCACGTCGTAGGCCACATCGCTGCCGGTGACGTCGCTCACCACCACGCCGAGGTCGCGCTCGAGGATCTCGACCGCCATGGCCGCCTTCTTCTGGCCGATGCCGTCGAACGCCAGGAGCCGACGGTGCAGCTCGGTCGACGTGGGCTCGTCGCCCCAGATGGCGCCGGCGTCACCGTCGTACTCGTCGAGCACCCGTTGCGCGGCGGCCACGACCCAGCGGGGCGTGTTCACGACGTACCGGTGGATGCACGGCGGCTGCGCGATGGCGGCCCGCACCGCCTCGGGGTCGGCGACCATCCGGGCCGGGTCGAGGTGGCCGAGGCGTTGGCGCAGCAACCACGGGGACGACCAGGCCCGTTCGGCGGTGATCCCCTGGCAGAGCACGACGGCAACGAGGAAGGCGAAGGGGTCCGAGCGCAGGAAGGCGTCGGCCTCCGGGTCGGGGGCGGCGTTGGCCGGCGGCAGCTCCGCCAGCGCCTCGCCATGGGCCAGCAGGGCGTCGACGACCGGGCCTCCGTCGGCGGCGCTCCGGCGGTTCCCGTCCACCTCCGGCATCACCAACCGTCCTCCTCGCACCGGGCCCCGGGTGCGCCAGTATGCGCCGGGCGGGTGCGGGATCGTGGCCTGCTCCCGCTCGCGGCTTGAATGACGGTCGTGGCCGAGCTGCTGCACGAGGTGGTCGCCGAGGCGGCGGCGCGGGACCCCGAACGGGTCGCGGTCGTGGCGCCCGACGGGACCGCCACGTTCGCCGACCTCGACCGGATGGTGGCCGCCCTCGCCGGCTGGGTCGCCACCCGAACGGCGCCGGGGGACCGGGTGGCGGTGGTGGCCGACAACGCCCTCGCCTACGTCGTCGCCTACTACGGCGTGCCTCGGGCGGGCCGGGTCGTCACCCTCGTCAACCAACGCCTCAGCGCCGGCGACCAGCGGGTGCAGCTCGACCTGGCCGAGCCCGCGCTGGTGCTCGGCGACGCCGGCTTCCTGGCCGCCCTCGCCGCCGACGGGCTCGACCTGCCGACCGTCGCCTTCGGCTCACCCGGGTGGACGGCGGCGGCATCGGCTCCTCCGCCGAGCGGTGACGTGCTCACGCCGCTCGGGCCGGACGACCCGGCCTGGCTGCTGTTCACCAGCGGCTCGACGGGTGCGCCCAAGGGGGTCGTGCACACCCACCGGTCGCTGCTCGCCGCCGCTCGGGGCACGGTCGAGGGTCGCTCGGTGGCCGCGGGCGGCGTCTACCTCCTGCCCTTCCCGATGTGCCACGTGGCCGGGTACAACCTGGTCGTCCAGCACCTGGTGGGGGCCACCGTCGTGGTGACGGCGGGCTTCCGGCCGGCCGAGTTCGTCGCGCTGGTCGAGGCCCACGGCGTGGTCACCTGCTCGCTGGCGCCGACGATGCTGCATGCCCTCGTCGCCCACCTCGACGAGACCGCGGACGCGGGAGCGCCCGCCCCGATGCCGACCTTGCGCGGGGTGGCCTACGGCGCCTCGGCCATGTCCCCCGACCTGCTGCGCCGCGCGGCCGAGCGCCTCGACGTGGGCTTCGACCAGGGCTACGGCATGACCGAGGCCGGCGGCAACGTGACCTTCCTCGGCCCCGAGGAGCACCGACGGGGCCTCACCATCGAGCCCGCCCTGCTCGCCACCGCGGGACGGCCGCACTCCGGTGTGGAGATCGGCGTCGCCGACGACGCGGGTGCGCTGGTCCCCGTGGGTGCGACCGGGGAGATCGTGCTGCGAGGCGACCCCGTCACCCCGGGCTACTGGCGGGACGACGTGGCCACGGCCGCGTCCCGCACCGCCGACGGCTGGTTCCGCACCGGCGACATCGGCCGGCTCGACGGCGACGGCCGCCTGTCGGTGGTGGACCGGAAGAAGGACGTGATCATCACCGGTGGGGAGAACGTCTCGAGCCGCGAGGTCGAGGACGTGCTCTCCACCCACCCCGCCGTCGACCAGGTGGCCGTGGTGGGCGTGCCCGACGACTACTGGGGCGAGGCCATCTGCGCGGTGGTGGTCCCCGTCGCCGGGACGGCGCCGACGCCCGACGAGCTCGCCGCCCACGTCCGAGAGCACAGCTCGCCGCTCAAGCGCCCGCGCCACGTCGTGTTCGTGGAGGCGCTGCCCACCACCAACGGCAAGGTCGCCAAGGACGCCGTCCGCCGCCTCGCCCGGGCGTCGCGGCGGTGATGCGGCGCTACGTGACCAGGAGCACGGCCTGGGGCTGACCCCCGGTGGCGGCGTCGTTGTCGACCCACAGCCCGAACGAGCGGTCGCCCTCGTAGAGGCAGAACGTGCTTCCCCGGTGGACCGAGCAGCCGACGAGCGAGTGCGAGCCGGCGCTCTCCTCGGCGAAGAGGACCTCGACGGCCTCCTCGGTCGCCAGCTCGAGCGCTCGGTCGCGGTCACCCGCCTCCCACGCCTGGACGACGGCGTCGGCGTAGCCCTGCGGATCGCCGGGCTGGCCCGACGCCGTGGTGGTCGCGGTGCCGGTGGTGGTGCTGGTGGTGGTCGATGCGTCCGCGGTCGGGGCCGTCGTGGTGGCGGCCTCGTCGGCCTCGTCGCTTCCTCCGTCGCTGCCGCACGCGGCGAGGGCGAGGGCGAGGGTGGCCACGAGCACCGCGAGCACCGTCCGCGTGGGGGGGCGTTCGCCGATGGAGCGCATCGACGAGACGCTACACAGCGCCGCCGCCAGGCGTGGTTAGCCTCGGGCCATGGACCTCGACGGGATCCACGTCGAGGCGCGCGGGCCGGACGGGGCGACGCCGATCGTGCTGGTGCACGGGGCGCCGGACCGCAGCAGCAGCTTCCGCCCGCTGCTGGCCGAGCTCCCCGACCGGCGCGTCGTCCTCTACGACCGGCGGGGCTACGGCCGGTCGCTCGGCGCCGAGCCGCCCACGTCGATGACCGACCACGCCCTCGACCTGCTGGGCGTCATCGAGCAGACGGGCGGGCTCGCGGTGGTAGTGGCCCACAGCTTCGGGTCGAACCCGGCCATGCTCGCCGCCACCCTGCGACCCGAGGCCTTCGTGGCCCTCGGCTGCTGGGAGCCGCCGCTGGTCTGGATCGACGAGTGGCCGCAGTTCACCAAGGACTACAACGCCCGGGTCGTCGCCGCCGAGGACCCGGCGGCGCCCATCGAGCACTTCTACCGGCGGGTCCTCGGCGCCGCCGTGTGGGAGGGCCAGAGCGACGAGGGCCGCGCCCGCCGGCGGGCCGAGGGGGTCGCCTTCCAGCGGGACATGGCGTCCGAGATCACCGCCCCGTTTGCCTTCGCCGACGTGGTGGTCCCGACCCTCGTCGGCCACGGCACCGAGACCGGCGCCTTCCACGGCGAGGGCGCGATCTGGCTGGCGGACGCCCTGCCCGACGGCCACCTCCACGTCGTGGAGGGCACCGCCCACTTCGCCCCCCGCACCCATCCGGTCGAGTACGCCGGGTTCGTCCGAGCCGTCGCCGCCCTCGCCGGCGCCTGACGGCGATCGGCCGCGGGGCGGCTCCGCTGCTCCGGAACGCCGGGCTCGTCCTGGAGGACCTCGCCGTCGTCCTCGGCGTCGGGTGCCCCCACGGGCCCGTCGGCGCGGTCACCCCCCGACCAGGTCGGTCACGGATCGGGATCGTCGCGGGCACCGCTACCGTCGCCTCGTGACGACGACCGGTGCGGGGTAGCCGTGAGCCACTGGGACCCGCTGGTGGGGCCGCGCCCGCCGGCCGGACCGCACCGGCCGCTGCCGGGCACGCCCCGTCAGCCCTCCGGGTCGGCCCGGCGCACGACCACGACCGACACGATCCGCCCCGACGGGCCGACCGGGATGGCCGACGCGGTCGAGCTGCGGGCACGCGACCGCCGCCTCGACCGGGACGGCGCGGTCGTGGAGGAGGTGGGCCTCGAGCTGCGGCTCGCCCTGGATCCGGTGACGGCCGAGATCACGGCCATGGACGGCGCGCCGGACGACGTCGCCGGCCTCGAGGGCCTCGTCGGCGCCAGCGTGCGTGGCGGCTTCGGCCGGGTCCTGGCGTCGGTGCTCGGCGACGAGCTCGCCCTTCGCACCCTGCGGGCCTCGATCCTGGAGGACCTCCCGGGCGCCGTGCTGGTCTCGGGCTACGCGCCGCTCCGGGCGGGCGCCATCCGGGTGACCGCCGGCGGGGGTGCGTCGATGGCCGACCACCAGGGCGACATCTGCGTGGGCTGGGCGGTCGGCGGCGAGATGCACTCGGTGCTCGTCGACCATGACCACGTGGCCGTGCCGCTGGGGCCCTCGGCCCCGGCGCTCGAGGGCGACGGCCCCGGGGCCGACGGGTGGCACGCCGACCCGCCCCTCGCGTTCGGGACGGTGCGGCGGCGGCGGCGCCTCGACGTGGGCCCTGCTCCCGACGGGCCGCCAGGCGCGGTCGCCCTCGTCACCGAGAGCCACCTACGCGACAGCTACCGCTCCATCGACGGCGACGAGGTGGAGGAGATGGTCCTCCACGAGTACGTCGTGCGCTCGCGGGTCGGGCCCGACCGTCGCTTCTTGGCCGTGGAGGTCGACCCCCGCACCCTGCCGTGGCGCGAGTGCACCGGGGGCGCCCCGTCGGCGCAGGCGCTGGTCGGCGTGCCCCTCGACGAGGTGGCGGTGCGGGCCCGCACCGAGCTCGTCGGCCCCACGACCTGCACCCACCTCACCAGCACGCTCCGCGCCCTCGCCGACGTGCAGCGCCTCGCCGAGGCCTGAGCCCACCAGCGGGAGCCGTTCTCGAGGCAGCGGCCCCGGCGGATTGCGGGGCCTACTGCCTCGATCTCGCGTCGGTCGGGCCGCGGGCGGGGGATCAGCGGGCGGGGAGGTGCGCGACCACCGCCAGGGCCGGGCGCTCGGGCCCGCTGTGGGTGGACACGTCGGCGTCGGCGAGGCCGGCGTCCCCGCACATGGCGGCGAAGGCCTCGGCCTGCGCCTTCGTCCAGCCGTGGCTCCCGTGGCGGCCCGCGCCCGGGTCGGCTCGGTGCTCGATGGCCACGAAGCGCCCACCGGGCCGTAGCACCCGGACCACCTCGGCCACCCCCGCCTGCATGTCGGGCCAGTGGTGGACGGTCGAGAGCGCCCACACGACGTCGGCGGAGGCATCGGGGAGGGGCAGCGCCTCAGCGGCGCCGACCCGCCAGGTGACACCGGCCCGTCGCCAGGTGGTCCAGCGGGCGACGTCCAGCATCACTGCGGCGGGATCGACGCCGACGGCGGTCGCGCCTCGGGCGGCGGCGAGGCGGACGGCGGCGCCCGGCCCACAGCCGACGTCAACCACCTGCTCGCCGGGGCGGAGCGCAGCGAGGTCGACGGCGAGCTCGGCATCGCCTCGCCGTCCGACGGTCATGGACACGGCCGCCACGAGCCCGCCGAGGCCGGCGAAGCCCGGGTGATGGCCATGGTGGTTGGGAGGCAGGTGGTTGGGCGGCAGGTCGGTCTCCACCGCTGCGCCGGTCGAGTCCTCGGGGTGGTGCGACATGGGGGGTCCTCTCGTCGGGGCCTCGGATCGAGGCCGTTTCGACGACCTTGACACTTGAACCCGAGTTCAAGTCAACTGCCGACATGGCGACCGACGACGAGGCCCTCCTGACCATCGGCGACGTGGCCGCCCGGGCCGGCGTGGCCACCTCGGCCGTCCGCTACTACGAGCGGCGCGGCCTGCTCGAAGCCGACGCACGCCGGTCCGGCCAGCGCCGCTTCCGCGACGCGACGCTGCGCCGCCTCGTGTTCATCGGCATGCTCCAGGACGCCGGCCTGTCCCTCGACGACATCGAGGTGATCCTCGGGGCGTCGACGGTGGAGGAGTGGAAGGCGGTCGCCCGTGAGCGCCTCGTCGCGCTCGACGCCGAGATCGAGCGGCTGGAGCGGGCGCGCGCCTACCTCGACGGCGCTCTCCTGTGCCGCTTCGATCACCCCGTCAGCGAGTGCCGGGTCATGGGCGCAGAGATCGACCGACGCCTCGCCGATGCCTGACGGCCGCCGGCCGACCGTTGAGGCGGTGACGGTCGTGGTCGGTGTCGCCTTCGCGCTCGCCGTCGGCCTCGACGGGTCTCCTGGGTGGCAGGTCGTCCGCATCGGGCTGGTCGCGCTCGTGACCGCCCTCGCGGTCCGAGTGGAGCGGCGAGGGTCGGCCCGGGGCCGGGGACGGATCGCCGCCGCGCTCGGGATCCTCGCGTTCACCGTGGGCCTCGGTCTCGCTCCGCACCTGGCGAAAGGCGGGCCGTTGCCGCTGCGGGCGACGTCGAGCCTCCTCCTCGTCGGCGGGCTCGCGCTGCTGGTCGGCGGCACGGCGGTCGCGCTGAGCGGGCGGCGCTGGCCCCGCGCCGTCGCGTCGGTGGCGGGCGTCGTCGTGCTGACGGCGATCGTGGCGCTGGTCGTCTCGCCGGCGGTCGCCGCCACCAACGTGCCGCGCCCCGGGCTGGCCGCCACGCCGGAGGACGCGGGGCTCACCGTGCAGACGGTGTCCATCCCGACCGAGGACGGGGCCCGTCTCGCCGGCTGGTACGTCCCGTCCACGAACGGCGCCGCGGTCGTGCTGCTGCACGGCGCCGGTTCGACCCGGTCGAACGTCCTCGACGAGGCCGCGGTGCTCGCCGACGCCGGCTTCGGGGTGCTGATGGTCGACGCGCGGGGACACGGCGAGAGCGGCGGCCGCGCCATGGACTTCGGCTGGTACGGGGAGGACGACGTCGCCGCCGCGGTGGACGTGCTGGTGGCGCAACCCGATGTCGAACCGGACCGCATCGGTGCCGTGGGGCTGTCCATGGGCGGCGAGCAGGCGCTGGGGGCGAGCGGCGTGGATCCCCGCATCCGGGCGGTGGTGGCCGAAGGGGCGACCGCTCGGAGCGCGCCCGACGAGGCGTGGCTGTCCGAGGAGTTCGGTGTGCGGGGTTGGATGCAGGAGCAGCTCGAGTGGGTCCAGGACCGGGTGACCGCCCTTCTCACCGATGCGTCGTTCCCCCGCTCGAGCCGGGAGGCGGTCGAGTCCGCGGATGAAACCCGCTACCTGTTGATCACCGCCGGCGAGGTGCCCGACGAGGCGCACTCGGCGGCGTACGTCGCGGCCGGCGCGCCCGAGCGGGTGGCGGTGTGGACGGTGCCGGGCGCCGACCACACCGGCGGCCTGTCCGTCGCCCCCGACGAGTGGTCGGAACGGGTGACCACTTTCCTCACCGACGTGCTCCTCGAAGCCCGCTGACGAGCACGAGTCGCCGTTCCCGAGGCAATACCCCCCGGATTCCGGGGGGTATTGCCTCGAGTTCGCGCCGCTCGACGCGGCGTCGCGGTCAGACCACGCCGTAGGCGAGCATGGCGTTGGCGACCTTGACGAAGCCGCCGATGTTGGCGCCGCGGACGTAGTCGACATAGCCGTCGCCCTCGTCGCCCCAGCGGACGCACTCGCCGTGGATCCCGCGCATGATCTCCCGGAGCTTCGTGTCGACCTCGTCGTGGGTCCACGAGATGCGCAGCGAGTTCTGGCTCTGCTCGAGCCCGGAGACGGCCACGCCGCCGGCGTTCGAGGCCTTGGCCGGGCCGTGCAGCAGCTTGGCGTCGCGGAAGGCGTGGATGGCGTCGATGGAGGTGGGCATGTTGGCGCCCTCGGCCACGAGCATCGCCCCGTTGGCCACGAGGGCGCGGGCGTCGTCGCCGTCGAGCTCGTTCTGGGTGGCGCAGGGGAAGGCCAGGTCGCAGGGCACGTGCCAGGGTCGTTGGCCCGGGAAGAACGAGCACCCGTAGTGCTCGGCGTACTCGGAGAGGCGGCCCCGGCGAACCTCCTTCAGGTCCTTCAGCCAGGCCAGCTTCTCGAGGTCGATGCCGTCGGGGTCGTGCACGAAGCCGCCCGAGTCCGACGCGGTCACGACCTTGGCGCCGAGGTGGTTCAACTTCTCGATGGTGTAGATGGCCACGTTCCCCGAGCCCGACACGAGCGCGGTCTTGCCCTCCACGCCCTCGCCGCGGGTCTCGAGCATGTCCTGGCTGAAGTACACGACGCCGTAGCCCGTGGCCTCGGTGCGCACGAGGCTGCCGCCGAAGGCGAGGCCCTTGCCGGTGAGGATGCCCGTGAAGCGGTTGGCGAGGCGCTTGTACTGGCCGAACAGGTAGCTGATCTCGCGGGCGCCGACGCCGATGTCGCCGGCGGGCACGTCGGTGTCCTCGCCGATGTGGCGGTGGAGCT
>CAZYPY010000023.1:0-29090 GCA_964649545.1 uncultured Microthrixaceae bacterium
GCCCGGCGGGAGTTCTCGTGGGAGCGCCAGACCGAGCACGTGGCGATGCTCCTCGACGAGGCGGGCTGGCGTCCGTGACCGGCCCGACGGCGTGACAGGCTGGGAGACGTGAGCCCGAGGAACCTCGACTCCCACGACGACGTCCTGGCCCGCCGCGAGCACATCCAGCGCCTCGTGCGCCTCGGCCAACGCGTCGGGTACGGCCTGTTCGGCGTGGCCATCGTGGGGTTCTTCATCGGGTTCGTCGTGGACTTCACCGATCCCCTCGTCAGCGTGATCGTCGTCTCGCTGGTCGTGGGATCGGTGATCCTCGCTCCCGCGATCGTGTTCGCGTACGGGGTCAAGGCCGCGGAGCGCGAAGATGCCGAGCAGGGCCGACCCACCCGAAGGGGGACCACACCATGACCCACTCCGCCGCCGTGCTGACCGGCGTCGACGCGCCGCTCGAGGTGCGCGACGACGTCGAGCTCGCCGATCCCCAGGCGGGCGAGGTCCGCATCAGGATGGGGGCGTCGGGCGTCTGCCACTCCGACCTCTCGGTGCAGAACGGCACCATCCCGCTGCCGAGCCCCATCGTGCTCGGCCACGAGGGCGCCGGCACCGTCGAGGCGGTGGGCGAGGGGGTCGACGGACTCGCGCCCGGCGACCACGTGGTCCTGTCCTTCGTGCCCATGTGCGGCAGTTGCTACAACTGCGCGCGCGGTGAGGGCTTCCTCTGCGAGAACAACGGCGCCGCGGCCACCGGCGGGATGCTCGACGGCACCACCCGCCTCACCTCGCAGGGCGCACCCCTGTTCCAGATGGCCATGCTCGGCACGTTCGGCGAGCACGCGGTCGTGCCGGCGATCAGCTGCGTGAAGATCCCCGACGACGTCCCCCTCAAGGTCGCGGCCCTGATCGGCTGCGGCGTGCTCACCGGCGTGGGGGCCGCGCTCAACACCGCCGACATCCGAGAGGGCGACACCGTGGCGGTCATCGGCGCCGGGGGCGTCGGCCTCAACGTGATCCAGGGCGCCAAGATCGCCGGTGCCGGCGAGATCGTCGCCATCGACATGTTCGAGTCGAAGCTCGAGATGGCGAAGGCGTTCGGCGCGACCAAGGTGGTCAAGGCCGACGAGGGCGATCCGGTCGGCGAGGTCATGGCCACCAACGGACGAGGCGCTGACGTCGCTTTCGAGGTGATCGGCCTCGGGGCCACCATGGAGCAGGCCGTCAAAATGGTGCGCATGGGCGGCCAGGCGGTCTTCGTGGGCGTGCCCCGCATGGAGGTGTTCTTGAACCTGCACGCCGCGTTCACCTGGCTCTACGGCGCCAAGACCGTGAAGGGCTGCTGGTACGGGTCGGCCAACGTGCGCACCGACGTGCCCCGGCTGCTCGACCTCTACCAGAGCGGCGAGCTGAAGCTCGACGAGCTCATCAGCCGCGAGATCGATCTGCACGGGGTGAACGACGCGTTTGCGGCCATGGGCTCGGGCGAGGTCGCCCGTTCCGTCATCGTCTACGACGACTGACCACGCCCTGCGTCCGGGGCCCCAGGGTGGATCCCCGAGCCGGTTACCGCCGGGTAACAACGCGCCGCTACGTTGAGGCGCGATGTCCTCGACCACGCGACTCCCCGCCGCCGAACGACGACGCCAGTTGCTCGACGTGGCCCTCGGCGTCTTCGCCCGGGAGGGCTACCACGAGGCCTCCATGAACGACGTGGCCGAGGCCGCCGGGGTGACCAAGCCGGTGCTCTACCAGCACTTCGAGTCGAAGCGCGAGCTGTACCTCGAGCTGCTCTCCGACGTCGGCGGCCGCCTCGAGCGGGCCATCGCGGCAGCGACCGAGGACGCGGGCGGGCCTCGACAGCAGGTGGAGGCGGGCCTGCGGGCGTACTTCCGGTTCGTCGCCGACGAGCGCGAGGCGTTCCTCCTGCTGTTCGCCGGCGGCTCGCGCGCCGACGAGGAGTTCGTCGCCGTGGGACGCAAGGTCGAGGCCTCGATCGCCCGCTTCGTGGCCGAGCTCATCGAGGTCGAAGGGCTCGACGACGCCCAGCGCACCCTCCTGGCCCACGGCGTGGTGGGCGCGGCCGAAGGCGCCAGCCGGCACTGGCTCACCCATCCGGACGGCGTCGACCCCGCGGCGCTGGCCGACCAGGTGGCGGCGCTGGTGTGGGCGGGCCTGCGGGGCATCCGCCAGGGCTGAGCCGGCGCTCATCGGACGGGCGACGGACCGACTTGAGGCATTCCCACTTTCCGAGGTTGATTTTTTCATCTAGAGTGGTTTTCACGACGGGACGGGTCCTGGCGATCGGGCGACTTGGCTGATCAGGCGGAGACAACCCTCACCGGCGGAAGGAGGGAGACGTGACCGAGGAGAGGGCCGAGCTGTCGGCGGAGTTCTTCCGTGGGCTGGTGGGCCACCTGAGCGATCTGGTCATCGTCATCGACGCGCAGGGTGGGGTCCGCTACACGTCCGACACCGGCCTCACCACACCGGGCCGCGGGACGTCGGGGACCGGGACGGACGACGCCGCGACCCGGGCGGCGTCGTTCTTCGACCTGATCCACCCCGAGGACCGCGCCCTCGTGGACGAGGCCATCACCGCGGCCCTCGATCGCCCCGGGCCGACCATCCCGGTGGAGATGCGCGCCGCCGGCCGCGACGGCTGGCGCACCCTCGAGCTCGTGGCGGGCAACCTCATCCACGACCCCGAGGTCGGCGGCGTGCTCGTCGCCGTCCGCGACGTGAGCCGGCGTCGCCGCCTGCCGGAGGCCCCGTCCGAGCACTCGGCCCGCCTCCGGGCCCTCCTCGACAACGCCGGCGACCTCACCCTGCTGACCGACGCCGACCAGACGATCCGCTACTCGAGCGCGGTGAGCCACCGCATCCTCGGCCTGCTGCCGAGCCAGTTGGTCGGCCACGCCCTCGCGTCGGTCGTGCACATCGACTCGCAGGCCGTGTTGGCCGACGCCTGGGACCGGTTGCTGCGCGGCCCGGGCACGCGGATCGCCTGCGACCTCGAGGTGACCCGGGCGGACGGCACGCCGGGCATCCTGGCCGCCCGCCTCACCAACGTCCTCGACGATCCCGAGGTCGCGGCGGTTGCCGTGGCCGCCCGCGACGTGACCGACGTCCGGCGGGCGGAGTCGTTGCTCGAGGAGTTCGGCCAGCAGTTCGAGCACTCGCCCCACGGCCTCGCGCGCATCGACGACGAGGGCCGGTTCCACGAGGTCAACCAGACCCTGCGCTCGCTCACCGGCCGCGACGAGGCCGGCCTGGCCGAGACCAGCCTCCCCGCGATGGTGCACCCCGCCGACCTCGAGGTCATCCGGGACTTCCTCGCCGACCCCGACGAGGCCGCGCCCATCGACGTGCGCATCGTGCGCCCCGACGGCCAGGAGATCTGGAGCCGCATCACCGCGACCATGGTGCGCCGGTCGCCCAGCGGCCAGCGGCTGCTCTCGATCCAGGTCGACGACATCAACGACCACCGCCTCCTCGAGGAGACCCTCCGGGAGCGCAACGCCGCCCTCGCCTACCGGGCCACGCACGACGGGCTGACCGGGCTGCCGAACCGTCAGCTCTTCATCGACCGGGTGGGCCACGCACTGGACCGGTCGCTCCGGCACCACACGACCGTGGCGATCCTGTTCTGCGACCTCGACCACTTCAAGGTCATCAACGACACCTTCGGCCACGCGGTCGGCGACCAACTGCTGATGACCGTGGCCGAGGAGATGGCTCGGGCGGTACGGCCGGGCGACACCATCAGCCGCTTCGGGGGCGACGAGTTCGTCGTGCTCGCCGAGGATCTCGAGGGCCCCGACGACGCCGGCGTGCTCGCCAGCCGCCTCCTGTCGGTCATGACCCAGCCCCTCGTCATCGAGGGCCAGCGGGTGGACATGTCCATGTCGATCGGCGTGGCCGTGGCCGACGGGGTCGACGACCCCTCGGGCCTCATCGCCGCCGCCGACACCGCGATGTACCGGGCCAAGCGCGCGGGCCGCTCGTGCTACCGCATGGCGGCCAGGGCCGACGGCGGCACCGATCCCGCCGCCGACCCGAACTGAGCCCCGTCCCCGGTCGATGGCGCTCGGCGGTGCCGGCGCCACGCGGGACGGCCCCGGCGTGAGCCGAGGCCGTCGACGGAGCGGGACGTGCGGGCGCTACTGGATGCGCAGGCCGGAGATGGCGCGGGCGATGACGAGCTCCTGGATCTGCTCGGCGCCCTCGAAGATGTCGTAGATCTTCGCGTCGCGGTGCCAGCGCTCGACCGGGTACTCCTTGACGTAGCCGTACCCGCCCAGGATCTGGATGGCCCGCTCGGTGACCCACACCGCGGTGCGGCCGGCCTTGAGCTTCGACATGGAACCCTCGGCCGCCTTGAACTCCTTGCCGGTGCGGCCCATCCAGGCGGCGCGCCAGACGAGCAGGCGGGCGGCGTCGATCTCCATCTTCATGTTGGCGAGCATGAACGCGATCGACTGGTTCTCGATGATGGCCTTGCCGAACTGGCGGCGCTCCTTGGCGTACTCGAGCGAGTACTCGTAGGCGGCGCGGGCCACGCCGACGGCCTGGGCGCCGACCGACGGGCGGGTCGCCTCGAAGGTCGCCATGGCGGCCTGGACCTTGCTGCTCTTGCCCTCACGGGCCCGGGCGAGGCGCTCGTCGAGCTTCTCCTTGCCGCCGAGCAGGCACGAGCCGGGCACACGGCAGTCGTCGAGGATCACCTCGGCGGTGTGGCTGGCGCGGATGCCGTGCTTCTTGAACTTGGTGCCCTGGCTGAGGCCGGGGGTGCCGGGGGGCACGATGAACGAGGCCTGGCCCCGGCCGCCGAGGTCACGGTCGACGGAGGCGACGACCACGTGGACGTCGGCGATGCCGCCGTTGGTGATCCACGTCTTCTGGCCGTTGAGGACCCACTCGTCCTTGGCCTCGTCGTACACCGCGGTGGTGCGCAGCGAGCTGACGTCCGAGCCGGCGTCGGGCTCGGACACGCAGAACGCGGACATCATCAGCTTGTCCGGCGTGCCGAAGCACTGGGGCACCCACTCGCCGATCTGCTCGGGGGTGCCGTTGGCCATGATCCCCGCCACGCCGAGGACGGTGCCGACGATGGACAGGCCGATGCCGGCGTCGCCCCAGAAGAGCTCCTCCATGGCCACGGGGATGGTGAGGCCGGTCTCGTCGCCGAACGCGTTGGCGAAGAAGTCGAACGAGTACAGGCCGATCTTGGCGGCCTCCTCGATCACGGGCCAGGGGGTCTCCTCGCGCTCGTCCCACTCGGCGGCGACGGGGCGGATGACGCCCTCGGAGAAGTCGTGGAGCCACTGCTGGATGGCCAGCTGGTCCTCGTTCAGCTCGAGGGAGAAGGACATGGGTGCACCTCTGCGTCTCGGGGCTCAGGGGCGGCCTCGCCGCCGCCTCGAACAAGTTACCCGCGGGTAACAAGACCACCGTAGGCCGCGCCGGACCGAGCTGCCAACTCCCGCGAGCACGAGCGCGGCCGCGGGCCGGGCCACGAGCGGGTGCGCGGGCGCAGATTCACGCAATGTGGCGCAGAAGCTCACCGCGAGTGGTCAAGTCGAGCACCTACACTCCGATCATGACTGCACGGGCACTCAACCTTCACCGAACCGTCGGGGGAACGCAACGTGCAGCACTGGAACCGGAGGACCATCGCCGTCCTGGTCGCGACGCTCGTGGGCGCGGCATCGTTGGCCGTGCCCAACCTCGTCTCCATCGCCTCGGGCACTGAGTCCGGCCCCACCTTCTCGGCCTCGCCCGGCGCCGGCCTGACCGGCACCCCCATCGCGGTGGCCGGCACCGGCTGCCTCCTCCCCGCCACCACGACCGCCGGCGACGGCGTCATCGTCGACCTCCACCCCACCGACGGCCCCGTCGTCGCCAGCGCGACCGTCCCGGTGCGCACCGACGGCCAGTGGAACGGCACCCTGGTCGTCCCCGCCGGCACGCCCGCCGGCACCTACGAGCTCGCCGCCCGCTGCGTGTACCCCGGCTTCGACGAGTTCGACCCCGTCGTCTACGCCAACGGCACCTTCACCGTCACCGGTGAGGGTCGCGACGCGCCGGCGGCCACCGGCTCGGCCCTCACGGCCGAGGCCGGCAGCATCGAGCCCTTCCCGGGCTACGACGGCCAGTCCACCTGCAGCCCCACCACCAAGCCCGGCACCGCCCGGTTCCGGTCGATGGTGATGGCCGCGTTCGGCGGCTCCGACCTGGGCATCGGCCGCGCCTGCAACATCGGCGGGACGTCCGAGCACAAGGAGGGCCGGGCCTGGGACTGGGGCATGAACGCCAACAGTGCGGCCGATCGCGCCAAGGTGCAGCGGCTCATGACCTGGCTGCTCGCCACCGACGGTGCCGGCAACAAGCACGCCATGGCCCGCCGGCTCGGGATGATGTACATCATCTGGAACCGCCAGATGTTCCGTCTGTACCGGCCCGAGTCCGGCTGGCAGCCCTACTCGGGACCGTCACCCCACATCGACCACGTGCACTTCAGCCTCACCCGGGCGGGCGGCGCCGGCACCACCAGCTACTGGCGGGGCAACTACCGGGGGCCCGGCGGCGGCGGCACCACGACGACCACGCCACCCCCCACCACGACCCCGACGACGACCCCGCCGCCCCCCAACGGGACCGTGCGGTCGAGCAAGGTCCACGTCGGCGGCACCTACGACGCCCCGGTCACCGGCGACTTCAACGGCGACCGGCGAGCCGACGTGCTCTGGTACGGCGCCGGCGGTCGGCCCGACTACCTGTGGTTCGGGAACCGCCAGGGCGGGTTCGACGCCCGGGCCGTGACCGTGCGCGGCGTGTACCGGCCCCTGGCCGGCGACTTCAACGGCGACGGCGTCGACGACATCTTGTGGTTCGGCTCGGGCGCCAAGCCCGACTACCTCTGGCTCGGGCGCACCAGCGGCGCCTTCGAGGGCCGCGACGTGACCGTGGGCCGGTCCTACGACCGCCCCGTCGTCGGCGACTTCAACGGCGACGGCTACGACGACGTGCTCTGGTACCAGCCGGGCTCGGGGTTCGACTACCTCTGGCACGGCACGATCTACGGCTTCGCCGGCAGCAACATCCGCGCCGACGGCGACTACCGGGCCTTCACCGGCGACTTCGACGGCGACGGTCGCACCGACGTCTTCTGGTACGGCCCCGGCGCCACCCTCGACTACCTGTGGTTCGGCGATCGCGACGGGGGCTTCACCGGCAAGGGCGTCAACGAGACCGGCGACACCTGGCCCGTCGTGGGTGACTACAACGACGACGGCGAGGACGACGTCATCTGGTACGGCCCCGGCGCCCGGCCCGACGGCATCTGGTACGGCCGACCCGGCCGCACCTTCCACGCCGCCAACCTGACCGTCACCGGCACCTACGACGCCCCCCTGACCGGCGACTACGACGGCAACGGCCACGACGACGTCATCTGGTACGGCCGAGGTCCCAAGCCGGACTACCTGTGGAGCTACTAGGCGGCTCGGCTGACCGCCGGTCAGCGGCGCACGTCGCTGACGTGAGGCGTGGGCGGCGCCGACACGAGGCTGGCGGTCACGTCGACTCCTGTCGATGAGTAGAGGCAACGACGGCTTTTCACGGCGGCGCCGATCTGCTCGCAGCCCATCGGTCGGAGCGCACCACGCTGAGTGGCTGAACCTTGCTCGTCGGACCCTGAATCGTCTCCATGGAGGAAAGAGCTGCCGGATTCGGGGGGCTCTTTCCTCCAAAGGTCCTGCCGGCGAGGCGATCGGCCACGCCGAGTGAGATCGGGGCCCGCGCGAGCCTGCACGTGCGCCGCCCACCGATGTGAGCGAACCTGCGGCCTGCGCCACAGACTGCCCCGCCCCGTTCTTCGCGTCGTTGCCGTTCCTCGCTGCGGGCGGCCAGCACACGCCCGCGACCCGCTGGTACCACGACGACTTCCGACCGGAACGGGCCCGAGACGGCACGGCCCGATCGTCGAGCCGTTGCTCAGCGGCGGACCTGGGTGCCGTCGGCGGTGTCCTCGACCACGTAGCCGGCGGCCTCGAGCTCGGCGCGGATCGCGTCGGCCCGCGCCCAGTCCTTGGCGGCTCTGGCCTCGTCGCGCTCGGTGGCGAGGGCGGCGATGTCGTCGGGGATGGACTCGTCCTGGGTGACGGGCTGGAGGCCCACGGCGGTGCAGATCTCGGCGATGGTGGCCCAGGCCACCGCCGCGTCGTACTCCCGGCCCTCGTCCAGCGCGGTGTTGGCCGCCCGGATCTGGTCGAAGAGCAACGCGAGCGCACCGGGGGTGTCGAGGTCGTCGTCCATGCGGGCGCGGAACTCGTCGAGCACCTCGTCGTCGGCGGGCCGGGGCGTGAGCCCGGCGGTGCGCCGGGCCACGTTGTCGAGGCGCTTGAGGGCGGCGGCGGCGTCGGCGGCCGCGTCGCGGGTGACCTCGACCGGCGAGCGGTAGTGGGCCCGCAGGACGAGGAGGCGGTACGCACGCGGGTCCTCGGCGTCGACCATGTCGAGCAGCGTGGTGAAGTTGCCGAGCGACTTCGACATCTTCTCGCCCCCCACCTCGACGAAGCCGTTGTGTACCCAGGTCCGCGCCGAGGTGCGGCCCGCGGCCACGGCCTGGGCCCGCTCGTTCTCGTGGTGGGGGAAGGCGAGGTCCTGGCCGCCGCCGTGGAGGTCGAAGCCGTCACCGAGCAGGTCGAGCGACATCACGACGCACTCGGTGTGCCAGCCCGGTCGCCCCGGCCCCCAGGGCGACGGCCAGGTGGGCTCACCGGGCTTGGCCTTCTTCCAGAGCACGAAGTCGAGGGGCGTGCGCTTCTCCTCCCCCACCTCGACGCGGGCCCCCGAGCGCAGTGACTCGAGGGTCTGGCGGGCGAGCAGGCCGTAGTCGTCGACGTCCTCGACCGCGAAGTACACGCCGTCGCTCGTCTCGTAGGCGCTGCCCCGCTCGATGAGGCGCTCGATGAACTCGACCATGCGCTCGACGTACGCGGTGGCGTGGGGGTCCTCGGTGGGGCGCTCGACGCCGATGGCGTCCATGGCCTCGTACCAGATCTTCTCGCAGTCGACGGCGAGGTCGGCGGGGTCGACGCCGAGCTCGGCGGCCCGGTTGATGATGTTGTCGTCGATGTCGGTGATGTTGGACACGTAGGTGACCTCGAAGCCCGACCACTCGAGGTAGCGGCGGAGGATGTCGAACACCAGCGAGAACCGGCCGTGGCCGAGGTGCGGGGGCCCGTACACCGTGGGGCCGCACACGTACATCGACACCTTGCCCTCCTCCCTCGGGACGAAGGGGACGACCGCGCCGGAACTGGTGTCGAAGAGGGACAGCACGACCACTACCGTACGCTCCACCATGCCTGCGGAAGCACCCAGAAAACCGACGCTCGACGGCCTCGAGGAGAAGTGGAGCGCCCGCTGGCGCGCCGAGGGCACCTACGGGTTCGACCGGACCAAGACCCGCGACGAGGTGTACTCGATCGACACCCCGCCGCCGACGGTGAGCGGCTCGCTGCACGTCGGCCACGTGTTCTCGTACACCCACACCGACCTCATCGCCCGCTACCAGCGCATGCGGGGCAAGGAGGTCTTCTACCCGATGGGGTGGGACGACAACGGCCTGCCCACCGAGCGCCGGGTGCAGAACTACTTCGGCGTCCGCGGCGACGCCCACCTGCCCTACGAC
Source organism: uncultured Microthrixaceae bacterium (assembly GCA_964649545.1). Lineage (GTDB taxonomy): Bacteria > Actinomycetota > Acidimicrobiia > Acidimicrobiales > DATDAH01 > JAEUJM01. The sequence continues at coordinate 9,689 of CAZYPY010000023.1, forward strand.
CCCGACTTCACCCCGCCGGCCGAGCCCTCGAAGCAGCAGGTCGTCATCTCCCGCCAGAACTTCCTCGAGCTCTGCGACCAGCTCGTGCTCGAGGACGAGAAGGCCTTCGAGCACCTCTGGACCCACCTCGGCCTGTCGGTCGACTGGACCAACACCTACGCCACCATCGACGAGACGTGCCGCCGCGTCAGCCAGCGGGCCTTCCTGCGCAACCTGGCCCGCGGCGAGGCCTACACCGCCGAGGCGCCCTGCCTCTGGGACGTCAGCTTCCACACCGCGGTCGCCCAGGCCGAGCTCGAGGACCGCGAGCGCCCCGGCGCCTACCACCGCATCGGCTTCGCCAAGCCCGACGGCGGCCTCGTCCACATCGAGACGACCCGACCCGAGCTGCTGCCGGCCTGCGTGGCCCTCGTCGCCCACCCCGACGACGCCCGCTACCAGCCGCTGTTCGGCACCACCGTCACCACCCCGCTGTTCGGCGTCGAGGTGCCCGTCCACGGCCACGAGCTCGCCGACCCCGAGAAGGGGTCCGGCATCGCCATGATCTGCACCTTCGGCGACCTCACCGACGTGGTCTGGTGGCGCGAGCTCGACCTGCCCGTCCGGGCGGTCGTCGACCGCAACGGCCGCCTCTACCCCGATCCGCCCGCGGGCCTCGACTCCGAGGCCGGCCGCGCCGCCTACGCCGAGATCGCCGGCAAGACCATCAACCAGGCCCAGGCCCGCGTCGTCGAGCTGCTCGCCGAGTCCGGCGACCTCGAGGGCGAGCCTCGGCCCATCACCCACGCCGTGAAGTTCTTCGAGAAGGGCGACCGTCCCCTCGAGATCGTCACCACGCGCCAGTGGTACATCCGCAACGGCGGCCGCGAGGCCGACCTGCGCGCCGCCCTCGTCGAGCGCGGGAACGAGCTCGCCTGGCACCCGTCCTACATGCAGGCCCGCTACGACAGCTGGGTCGAGGGCCTCAACGGCGACTGGCTCATCAGCCGCCAGCGCTTCCTCGGCCCGCCCATCCCGGTCTGGTACGAGGTCGACGAGCACGGCGAGACCCGCTACGACCGCATCATCACCCCCGACGAGGCCGACCTGCCGGTCGACCCCCAGGCCCAGCCCGCGCCCGGCTACGACGAGTCCCAGCGCGACCAGCCCGGCGGGTTCGCCGCCGACCCCGACGTCATGGACACCTGGGCCACGTCGTCGCTCACCCCCCAGATCGTGTGCGGCTGGGAGGAGGACGACGACCTGTTCCAGCGCACCTTCCCCATGGACCTGCGGCCCCAGGGCCACGACATCATCCGCACCTGGCTGTTCTCCACCATGGTCCGCTCGCACTTCGAGTTCGGCTGCGCCCCGTGGCGCAACGCCGCCCTGTCCGGGTGGATCCTCGACCCCGACCGCAAGAAGATGTCGAAGTCCAAGGGCAACGTGGTCACGCCCATGGCCAACCTCGAGCGCTTCGGCAGCGACGCCGTCCGCTACTGGGCCGCCAACGGCCGCCCCGGCACCGACACCGCCTTCGACGAGGGCCAGATGAAGGTCGGCCGGCGCCTCGCCATCAAGATCCTCAACGCCTCCAAGTTCGCCCTCGGCCTCGGCACCCCCCGACCCGGCGAGGAGCGGGCCGAGCCCGACCCGGTCCCCGCGGTCCCCGACGCCGACCCCGCCGCGGTCACCGAGGCCCTCGACCTGGCCCTGCTGGCCCGGCTGCGCGTCCTCGTCGAGGAGGCCACCACCGCCTTCGACGGCTACGACTACGCCCGCGCCCTCGAGCGCACCGAGGCGTTCTTCTGGGCCTTCTGCGACGACTACCTCGAGCTGGTCAAGGGCCGCGCCTACGGCGCCCATGGCCCCGAGGCCGCCGCCTCCGCCCGTGGCGCGCTCAACGTGGCGCTGTCCACCCTGCTGCGCCTGTTCGCGCCCTTCCTGCCCTTCGCCACCGAGGAGGTCTGGTCGTGGTGGCGCGAGGGGTCGGTCCACCGGGCCGCCTGGCCCACCCCCGAGGAGATCCCCGAGGCGGCGACGTCGGTCGACCCCGCCGTCTACGACGTGGCCGCCGCCGTCCTCGGCGAGGTCCGCAAGGCCAAGACCGAGGCCGGCGTGAGCCTGCGCGCCGACGTCGAGTCCGTCATCGTCCGCGACGCCGCCGAGCGGCTGGCCCTGCTCGAGCCCGCCCTCGCCGACGTGAAGGAGTCGGGCAACGTCGCCTCCCTCACCACCGAGCCCGCCGACGCCTTCACCGTCGAGGTCACCCTGGCTCCACCGTCCACGGACGCCTGAGCGGGAGGCCGGCCCGGTCGGCGGCCGCGGCGTTCAGCAGACGACGACGAGGTGGAAGGGGCGGTCGCTGAGGGCCCCGGTGAGGGCGTCGTGGGTTCCCACGAAGACCGCCTCGACGCTGACGGCACGGTCGGCGACGTTGACCGACCCGAGGGCCGAGCCGGCGCCCGACGGGCCGATGGTCGCCGCGAACGCGCACGCCGAGACGTCACGACCGACGTCGACGGCGTACTGCCCGGCACCGAGTCGGGTCGCCGACACCCCGCCGCTGCTGTTGTCGAGGGTGCCGTTCGCCGCGACCTGGGCGAAGAGCACGCCCACGTCCTGGTTCGTGAGACCGAAGTCGACCACCTCGTCGGCGGTGATGCTGTTGACGGCGATCTCGGAATCGCCCACGCCGTTGGTCGCGATCTCCTCGGAGCCGACGGAGTTGGGGGCGGTCTCGTCCCCCGTGACCTAGTCCGCCGCATCTGGCTGGGCATCCCTCCTCCGGATCGACGATCTCCGAGAACGGCGGCGCGACGCGGGGCCTTCCCGATGGGGACGGCGGGCTCTAGAGTCGTACGTACTTCCCCGTGGACACCCTCGATCGAGCTGGAGCCGACCATGGCCATCACGGAGAAGCAGCGGAACAGGATGTACACCGAGTTCGTGAAGTTCCTCGGTGAGGAGACGACCCAGGCAATGCTGTCGCACTTCCCGGCGCGCGACGCCGATCAGCCCGTGAGCCGTGACCAGGTCGACGTCCTGTTGGCCCGCATGGAGGCCCGGGTCGTTGACCGCCTCACCAACCGGATGCTCACGGTGGCGGGGATCGGCCTGGCGGCCATCACCGCGCTGCTCGCGGCGTTCACCTGAACGTCGAGCGGCTCAGCCTCGGCGCCACAGCACATTCGCGGCCCAGGCGACGAACGCCACCGACGCGACATCGACCGTCGCCACCAGGACCCAGTCCCCGAGCTGCGGCTCGTTGCCGTCGAACGCCCGCATCCCGAGGGCGAACCACGCCAGGAAGCTGAACGTGGCCATGGCATAGAGCCCGCCGAGCACCACCAGGACGGCGGCGCACCGCCAGGGCCAGCGCCGGCGGGCCGCGACCGTCACGGGTCCAGGCGGACCAGGTCGGCGGGGTCGGAGCTGGGGCCGAGCCAGAGGGCGCCGGCCCTCCCGTCGTCGGGCAGCGGCACCGACGCGGTCACCGTCTCGCCCGGCGCGAGGCGAACCTTGGTGAAGCCCCGGAGGGTGCGCAGGGCCCGGGGCTCGGTGCCGAGCGACTCCGAACGGTAGAGCTGCACGACCTCGACGCCGGCGCGGTCGCCGGTGTTGGTCAACGTCACCTGGGCCTCGTCGCCCCCCACCTCGGGCTCGCCCCACTCGACGGTCGTGTAGCCGAGGCCGAAGCCGAAGGGGAAGGCGGGGTGGGTGCCGTCGGCCTCGACCTTCCGGTAGCCGTGGAGCGGGCCGTAGACGATCTTGCGGGCGAAGCGCTGGAACGGCGGCAGGTCCCGCTCGTCGGGCGGCCAGGTGCAGGGCAGGCGCCCGCCGGGCACCTCGTCGCCGAGGAGCACGTCGGCGAGGGCACGGCCGCCCTCCATGCCCGGATACCAGGCCATGAGGATCGCGGCCACGTCGCTGCGCCACGCCTCGGTGATGAACGCCGAGCCGCCGTAGAGCACCACCGCGGTGCGGGCGTTGGCCCGCGCGACCCGCCAGAGGAGGGCCTCGTCGGCGGGGCGCAGGGTGAGGCGGGTGCGGTCGCCGCCGTCCTTGCCGACCCACTCGCCCTCGTCACGGAAGGTGTTGCCCACGGCCACGACCACGACGTCGCAGCGGGCGGCGAGCGCGGCGCAGGCGTCCTCGTCGTCACCCTCGTGGTGCTCGACGGTGATGCCATGGCGTTCGGCGGCGGCGCGCAGGCCGTCGAGCAGGGTCACCACCTCGGGAGCCCGGACCCGGCTCGAGCCGAGGTCACCCGTGTTGGCGATCGCCGCCAGCTTGCCGATGACGGCGATCGAGCGGACCTTGGCCGGGTCGAGCGGCAGCAGGCCGTCGTTCTGGAGCAGGACGGTGCCCTCGACCGCGGCGCGGTGGGCGAGGGCCCGGTGCTCGGGCGAGGCCACCGCCTCGGGCACGTAGCGCTCGGGCTCGCCTCGCCCGGCCTGGCGGTCCTGCTGGTGGAGCAGCCGGGCGGCGGCGTCGCGCAGGCGGGCCCGGTCGAGGCGGCCCGCCCGCAGGTCGCGGCCGAGGCGCTTCACCCGCCAGGCGAACGGCATCTCCACGTCGAGGCCGGCCTCGAGGCACGCCGGTGCGCTCCCCCGGACACCGAAGGTGAAGTCGGAGATCACGAAGCCGTCGAAGCCCCAGTCGCCCTTCAGCACCTCGGTGAGCAGGTGGTGGTGGCCGCCGCACCAGTCGCCGTTGACCTTGTTGTAGGCCGACATGACCGAGGCGGCGCCCTCGTCCACGCAGCGCTGGAAGTGGGGCAGGTAGAGGTCGCGCAGGTCGGCCTCGTCGATCTTCACGTCGACCCAGAAGCGCGAGTTCTCCATCGAGTTGCAGGCGTAGTGCTTGATGCAGGCCATCACGTGGCGCTGGGTGCCCCGGACGAGGGCGGCGCCCAGTTCACCGAGGAGGTGCGAGTCCTCGCCGTAGGTCTCCTGGGCGCGTCCCCACGCCGGGTGGCGCAGCAGGTTGATGCAGACGCCGCCGAAGAAGTTGGCGCCCTGGGCCCGGGCCTCGACCCCGATGGCGTCACCGATGCGCTCCTCAAGGTCGGGGTCGAAGGCGGCGCCCCGGGCCATGGGGACGGGGAACGCGGTCGATCTCCCCATGACCACGCCACGCGGGCCGTCGGTGAAGGCGATGCCCTCGATCCCCCGCGCCGGGAGACGACCGGCCACGATGGGCGTCGCGTTGTAGCGCTTGGCCATGGCCAGGTTGCCCCGGAGCGCGGGCCCGTCACCGCCGATCAGGTGCAGCAGTTCGAGGTCGGTGAGCTCGTCGACCCGCTCGACGACGTCGGCGGGCGGCTTCCAGGTGGCCATCGTCGCTACCGGGCGGTCCAGAGGACCCGGTTCACCTCGTTCTCGAGGCGTTCCTGACGTCCCGAGACGGGCTGCGGGCGACGGTCGGCGGACTCGGCCTCGTCCGCGAGCGCCGCGAGCGTGGTCGAACCGTCGAGGATGGCCTCGCCGGTCGGGCCGTCCCAGCCCGCGTAGCGCTCGGCCCGGGTGCGGGCCAGGGTGCCGTCGTCGAGCAGTGCCTGGGCCACGATGAGGGCGCGCGCCAGGGTGTCGATGGCGCCGACGTGGGCGTGGACGAGGTCGTCGCGGTCGACGCTCTGGCGGCGGAGGTGGGCGTCGAAGTTGAACCCGCCGGTCCCGAGGCCACCGCCCCGCAGGATCTCGTGGAGCACGAGCGAGAGCTCCTCGACCGAGTTCGGGAACTGGTCGGTGTCCCAGCCGTTCTGGGGGTCGCCGCGGTTGGCGTCGATGCTGCCGAGGATCCCGTGGTCGACGGCGTAGGCCACCTCGTGGTGGAACGAGTGGCCCGAAAGCGTGGCGTGGTTGGCCTCGATGTTGAGCTTGAACTCGCCGGTGAGGCCGTGGCGGTCGAGGAAGCCGTGGATGGCGGCGGCGTCGTGGTCGTACTGGTGCTTGGTGGGCTCATGGGGCTTGGGCTCGATGAGCAGCGTGCCGGTGAAGCCGATGGCGTGCTTGTGCTCGGCCACCAGGGCCAGGAACCGGGCGAGCTGCTCGCCCTCGCGGCGCAGGTCGGTGTTGAGCAGGGTGTCGTAGCCCTCACGCCCGCCCCACAGCACGTAGTTCTCGCCGCCGAGGCGGTGGGTCACCTCGAGCACCGCCCGCACCTGGGCGGCGGCGTGGGCGAACACCTCGGGGTCGGGGTTGGTGGCGGCGCCGGCGGCGTAGCGGGGGTGTCCGAAGAGGTTGGCCGTGCCCCAGAGGAGCCGGACCCCCGTCTCGTCCATCTTCGCCTGGGCCCGGTCGGCCATGGCCTCGAGGTTGGCCCGGCTCTCCTTCAGGGAGTCACCCGCGGGGGCGAGGTCGAGGTCGTGGAAGCAGTAGAAGGGCGTGCCGAGGATCGTGAAGAGCTCGAAGGCCGCGTCGAGCTTGGCCTCGGCCGCCGCCATCGGGTCGGCGGCGGCGTCATCGAGCCACGGTCGGTCCCAGGTGCCCGAGCCGAACACGTCGTCGCCGGGCGCACAGAAGCTGTGCCAGTAGCAGACCGCCAGGCGCAGGTGGTCCTCCATGCGCCGGTCGCCCACGACCAGGTCCGGGTCGTAGACTTCGTACTGCAGGCCCTGACCGGGCTCGTCGCCCGCCGGCCGCACCGGCCCGGTCCCGAAGAACGGCTCGCTCACTGCTCCCCCTCGTCGTGCTGCGCCTCGTGGTCGTGGTCATCCTGACCGTCTCGGTCGTCCTCGGCGTCGTCGAGCTCCTCATCGTCGCCGCCCCCGACCGCCGAGGGCGCCGCGCCCGCCTCGGCCTCGTTGCGGATCCAGAGCGTGCGCTGCTGGAACGGGATCTCGATGCCGGCGGCGTCGAGGGCCTCCTTGAGGCGGATGCGCAGCTCGCGCATGACCTTCCACTGCATCCCCGGCTCGGTCTTCAGGACCAGGCGGATGTCGACGCTGTCCGCGGCCAGCATCTCGACGCCCCAGAGCTCGGGCTCCTCGAGCAACATGCCCGACCACGCGTCGTCGCGCCAGAGCCCGTCGGCGGTCGCCTTGATGACGTCCTGGGCCTGGCGCAGGTCGGTGCCGTAGGCCACCGAGACGTCGAGCAACGCCCGGGCCCACTGCTGGGACTGGTTGCCGACGCGCTGGATGACCCCGTTCGGGACGTGCCAGACCGTGCCGTCGACCGACCGGAGCCGCGTCGAGCGCAGCGTGAGCTTCTCGACGGTGCCCGTGGCCTCACCCACGTCGATCACGTCGCCGACCCCGAACTGGTCCTCCACGATCATGAAGAACCCCGAGAGGAAGTCCTTCACCATGCTCTGGGCGCCGAAGCCCAAGGCCACACCGGCGATGCCGGCGCCCGCCAGCAGCGGGCCGAGGCTGATGTCGAACTCCCCCAGGATGGTCAGGAAGGCGATCGTGTAGATCGTGGCGGTGGCGACGCCGGACAGCACGGTGGAGAGGGTCCTGGCCCGCGACGCGGCGCGCAGGGAGACCTCCGGGGTGAGCGACCCGAGCCCGGGCGGCGGCTTGTCGAGACCCCCGACGATGCGGGCGACGAGCCGCTTGGAGAGACGGACCGCGACCCACGCGAGGACGGCGATCCCGAGGATCTTGAGCGGCCGGTCCACGACCCACGCCAACGCCTCTGCCAGCGCCTCGTTCTCGGTGGCCTCGTAGACCCGCTCGCACACCCAGCTCGGCGACGCGCCGCACGGCTCAGCCACCCTCCGACCCTACCCAGTCCCTGTCGAGCCACCGTCGTCGTCCGCCGCCCGACCCGACCCGCACCCCCTCGTTCTGGCTCCCGATTTCGGTGCCCTGGCACCGAAATCGGGAGCCAGTTCGGACGATGCCCCAACTGGGGGTGACGGCCACGGACGTGACCGCTACGTTCGGTCCTGCTTCCCCTCGTCACCGTCGACCCTGGGGAAGCCATGCCGCACGACGATCAGCTCTACGCCCTGTCCGAACGCCAGCACGGGTCCCTCGCCACCCGCCAGGCACACGCGTTGGGCCTCACCTACGACGAGGTCGATCACCTCATGGATTCGGGCGAGTGGGAGCGGGTGACGGGTTCCGTCATCCGTCGAGTCGGCTCGCCGCGCTCGCGCGGCCAGCGGGTCATGGAGGCCGTGCTCGACGCCGGCGAGGGTGCTGCCCTGTCCCACACGTCGGACGCGGCGTGGTGGCGTCTCCGCGGCTTCCGCTTGAACGAGATCGAGGTCGCCCGCCGGCGCAACACCCGCTCCCAGCCGGCGCGGCTCGCTGACATCATCCATGAACCCCGCCTGCTCCCGCGCCACCACCGGACGGTGCTCGACGGCGTTCCCGTCATCGTCCCGTCGCGCATCCCGTTCGACCTCGCCGCAACACGGCCGTGGCTCGCTGAGAAGGCGCTCGATCGGGCGTGGGCGGCGAACCTCCTCTCGTACACGAGCGTCACCCGGATGCTCAGGGAGCTGGCGACCCGTGGCCGTCCCGGGATCACCCAGATGCGCGAGCTCATCGAGGACCGTGGGCCCGACTACCGACCGAACGACACGAACCTCGAGGACCGCTTCCAGCAGCTGGCCCGGGAGGCGGGCTGGGACGACTTCGAACGCCAGCACCAGGTCCTCGGCCGTGAGTGGCTGGGACGGGTCGACTTCCTCAGCCGCCGCCGGCGCCTGATCATCGAGGTCGACAGCGCCTTCTGCCACGGTGCCCTCATCGATCGGCGCCTCGACGCCGCCCGGCGACGGGCGTTGGAGGCAGACGGGTACCGGGTCGAGGCGTTCACCGACTCGGAGATCTGGTTCGACCCCGCCGGGACCGTCCGGCGCCTCCGAGCCCTCCGTTCTGGCTCCTGATTTCGGTGCCCCAGCACCGAAATCAGGAGCCAGTTCGGGAGGGGTTCTCGCAGACACGAGGGTGTTCAGCCTCTAGAGTGGGCAGATGCCAAGCTATCGACCGGGACAGGTTGCAGATCTGCTGGGGGTGAGCGCCGACACGGTGCGCCGCTGGTGCGACGACGGGCGGCTCGCCACGAGCCGGACGGAACGGGGGGACCGGGTGATCGACGGGGCCGACCTGGCCGCGTTCCTCGAGTCCGCCGCCGGGCAGGTGGAGATCCCCGCCATCGGTGCCAGCTCGGCCCGCAACCGCTTCACCGGCATCGTCACCAAGGTCACGAGCAACGACATCGTGGCCAAGGTGGAGCTCGCCGCCGGGCCCTACCGGCTCGTCTCGGTGCTCACGTCCGAGGCTGCGGAGGAGCTGAAGCTGGCCCCCGGCGTGCTCGCCGTCGCCTCGGTGAAGTCGACCGATGTCGTCATCTCCCTCCCGGCGGCGTCGTGATGGCCGGCCGCACGCCGGTGCGCCGGCTCGCCGCCCTGGGCTTCGTCGCCGCGCTGGCCCTCACCCTCGTGGCCTGCGGCTCGGACGGCGACAGCGAGGTCGCCGAGAGCGGTGACGCCAGCACCACGACCACCGCGATGGCGGGCGACGCCCAGACCGTCACCGTGTTCGCCGCCTCGTCGCTGACGGACGCGTTCACCCAGATCGCCGACGACTTCGAGGCCGCCAACCCCGGCACCAGCGTCGAGCTGAGCTTCGGCTCGTCGTCCGACCTCGTCGACTCGATCACGTCCGGCGAGGCGCTGGGCACCGCCGACGTGTTCGCCTCGGCGGACGAGAACAACATGGACAAGTTGGTCGACGCCGAGGCCAACGCCGACGACCCGCAGGTGTTCGCCCGCAACCAGGCGGATATCGCCGTTCCCGCGGGCAACCCCGGGAACGTCACCGGTATCGAGGACTTCGAGAACGAGGACCTCTTCCTCGGGGTGTGCGCGCCCGACGCCCCGTGCGGCGCCTACGCGCAGCAGATCTTCGACAACGCCGGCGTCACCCCGTCGATCGACACCGAGGAGGCCAAGGTCACCGACGTCGTGGCCAAGGTCGCCAGCGGCGACCTCGACGCCGGCATCGTCTACGTGACGGACGTCCTCGCCAACGACGACGAGGTCGACGGCGTCGAGATCCCGGCCGAGTTCAACGTCGACGCGGTCTACCCCATGGCCACGGTCGCCGAAGGGCCCGCCCCCGAGGGCGCGAGCGCGTTCGTCGACTACGTGCTGTCGGACGAGGGCCAGCAGGTGCTCGCCGACTTCGGGTTCCTGCCCCCGTCGTGACGACCCCTGCGGTCGGGTCCACCGTCCCAGTGGCGGCGGTCCCGACCGCCGCCGGGTGACCGGTCCGGGCGCGACCCGGTCAGCACGCGGCACCATCGGGGCCGTGGATCACCCCGATCACGACCCCGAGCGACCGCCGCCGGTCCACCCTCCCCGGGCGGGCGGGCGGCGGCCGCGCCGCGGCAGCCGCGCCCCGCTCGTCCTGGTCCTGCCTGCCGTCCTCGCCGGCCTGTTGGTCGTCCTGCCGCTAGTGGGGCTGCTCCAGCGAGCGCCGTGGAGCGAGCTCTGGGAACTGCTCGGCACCGACGCGTTGCGCGAGGCGCTGCGGCTCTCCCTCGTCACGAGCCTGCTCGCCACGGCGATCTCGCTCGCGCTCGGCGTCCCGCTCGCCTGGGTGCTCGCCCGGGTCGCCTTCCCCGGTCGGCGGGTGGCCCGCGGCCTCGTCACGCTGCCCATGGTGCTCCCGCCCGTCGTCGGCGGCGCCGCCCTGTTGCTCGCCCTCGGGCGCCGGGGCCTCGTCGGCCAGTACCTCGACCAGTGGTTCGGGATCGTGCTGCCGTTCTCGACCGCGGGCGTGGTGGTCGCGGAGACGTTCGTGGCCATGCCGTTCCTCGTGGTGACCGTGGAGGCGGCCTTCCGCTCGGCCGACCGTCGCTACGAGGACGCCGCCGCCACCCTCGGCGCCGGCCCGTGGACGATCTTCCGTCGAGTGACCCTTCCCACCGTCCGACCGGCCCTCGTCGCCGGCGCCGTCCTGTGCTGGGCCCGGGCCCTCGGCGAGTTCGGGGCGACCATCACCTTCGCCGGCAACCTCCAGGGCCGCACCCAGACCATGCCCCTCGCCGTGTTCATCACCCGCGAGAGCGACCGCGGCGCGGCCATCGCCCTGAGCCTCGTGATGGTGGCCATCTCGCTGGCCGTGCTGGTCGCGCTGCGCGACCGCTGGCTGGCCACCGGTGGCCCTGCCCCCGCCGAACTGGCTCCCGATTTCGGTGCCCTGGCACCGAAATCGGGAGCCAGAACGAGGACGGGGCGGGTGCGGTGAGCCTGCTCGACGCCGCCGTGGTGGTCGAGCGGCCCGGCTTCCGGCTCGACGTCCGCCTCGTCGCCGACACCGGCGAGCTCGTCGTCGTGCTCGGCCCCAACGGCGCCGGCAAGAGCACCCTGCTCGCCGCCGTCGCCGGGCTCGTCCCCGCCGCCGGCCACGTCCTCGTCGACGGCACGGTCCTCCTCGACTCCCGAGCCGGCATCGACCGCCCGCCCGAAGACCGCCCCGTCGGCGTCGTGTTCCAGGACGGGCGACTCTTCCCCCACCTCTCGGTCCTCGACAACGTGGCCTTCGGCCTGCGCTGCGAGGGTATGCGGGCGGGACTGGCCCGCTCCGAGGCCCGCCACTGGCTCGAGCGGGTCGGCCTGGCCGATCGGGCCGGCGACCGACCCGCTGCGCTGTCTGGAGGCCAGGCCCAGCTCGTCGCGCTCGCCCGCGCCCTCGCCCCCCGGCCCCGCGTGCTGCTGCTCGACGAGCCCCTCTCCGCGCTCGACGCCCGGAGCCGACCCGCCGTCCGCGCCGATCTCCGCCGCCACCTCGACTCGTTCCCGGGCGCCCGCCTCCTCGTCACCCACGACCCGGTCGAGGCCCTCGTGCTCGCCGACCGCCTCCTCGTGGTGGAGGACGGCCGGGTCGTCCAGGTGGGCACCCCCGACGAGCTCCGCCGCCGGCCCCGCACCGCGTACACCGCCAGCGTCGTCGGGCTGAACCTCTGGCGCGGGACGGGCGACGGCCTTCGGCTCGTGCTCGACGGCGGCGTGGCCCTCGTCGTTCCGTCCCCCGCCCCCGTGGGCCCGGCCATCGCCGTCGTCGCCCCCAGTGCGGTGAGCCTGCACCGGTCCCGTCCCGAGGGATCGCCCCGCAACGTGGTCGAGGGTCGGATCGCCGGCGTCGAGCACCGGGGCGACACCGCACGGGTCCAGCTCGACGCTCCCCTCCCCCTGCTGGCCGACGTCACCGCCGGCGCCCTCGCCGAGCTCGATCTGCGCGTGGGCGACCCGGTGTGGGCCGCGGTCAAGGCGTCGGAGATCGAGGTCGCTCCGGCCTGAGCGCCCACGGTCCCCACGCCGAGGCAATAGGGTGCGGCATTCCCGCCGGGAACGGGCGGCGGAGCCAGACACACGAGGCGCGCCGCGCGCGTCGGAACTCAGAGACAGAGAGGGTGGGCCGGGACCCATGGGCAGGTTGGACGGGAAGGTCGCGCTGATCACCGGCGCCGGGCAGGGGCTCGGCCGCGTGGCCGCCGAGTTGTTCGCCTCGGAGGGCGCGAAGGTCGTCGTCGCCGAGTTCTCCGAGGCGAGCGGACGCGAGACCGTCGCGGCCATCGAGGCCGCCGGCGGCACCGCCGCGTTCGTGGCGGTGGACGTGTCGAAGGCCGACCAGGTCGAGCGCATGGTCCAGTTCGCGGTGGACACCTACGGCGGCCTCCACGTGCTCTACAACAACGCCGGCATCATGCCGCCCGACGACGGGGCCACCCTCGACACCCCCGAGTCCACGTGGGACGTCGTCATGGAGGTCAACCTCAAGGGCGTCTGGCTCTGCTGCAAGTACGGCATCCCGGCGATGGTCGCCTCGGGGGGCGGCTCGATCATCAACGTGTCCAGCCTCGTGGCCATCATGGGCTCGGCCGTGGCCCAGATCGCCTACACCGCCAGCAAGGGCGGGGTGCTGGCCATGAGCCGCGAGATGGCGGTCGAGCACGCCAAGCAGGGCGTGCGCATCAACGCGCTGTGCCCCGGCCCGATCATGACCGACCTGATGGCCGAGCTGCTGTCCGACGACGCCAAGCGGGCCCGTCGCCTCGTCCACGTGCCCATCGGGCGCTTCGGCCAGGCCCAGGAGATCGCCAACGCCGCGCTCTTCCTCGCCAGCGACGAGTCGTCGCTCATGACCGGCCAGCAGCTCGTCGTCGACGGTGGCATCAGCGCCGCCTACGTCACGCCGGAGTAGCGAGCAGAGGCGCCCGCCGCCCGCGAATGACCATCGGAACCGACGCCAAGGGGAGTGCCATGGAGCTGACCGAGCTGGAAGCCCTCATCGGAGCAGGTGAGATCGACACCGTCCTCACCGTCTTCCCCGACCTGCAGGGGCGGTTCATGGGCAAGCGCGTCACCGGGCCCTACTTCCTCGACCAGGTGGTGTCGAGCGAAGGCGAGGGCGCCGTCCACGTGTGCAACTACCTGCTCGCGGTCGACGTCGACATGACCCCGCTCCCCGGCTACCGCTACGCGAACTGGGACCAGGGCTACGGCGACGCCAAGTGCATCGCCGACCTCTCGACCCTCCGGCTCGTGCCGTGGCTCGAGAAGACCGCGCTCGTGATCTGCGACCTCGTCGACGAGGACACGGACGAGCCCGTGGCGGTGTCGCCCCGCCAGATCCTGAAGCGCCAGATCGAGCGCGCCGCGGAGCGGGGCTTCTCGGTGAAATTCGGGGCCGAGCTCGAGTTCTTCCTCTTCATGGACACCTATGAGGAGGCCCACGACAAGGGCTACAAGGGCCTCACGCCGCACTCGAAGTTCATCGAGGACTACCACATCCTCCAGACCACCAAGGACGAGTACCTCATCCGCCAGATCCGCAACGGGATGCTCGGCGCCGAGGTGCCGGTGGAGTTCTCGAAGGGCGAGGCCGGCTACGGCCAGCACGAGATCAACATCACCTACGACGACGCCCTGCCCATGGCCGACGTCCACACCGTCTACAAGAACGGCGCCAAGGAGATCGCCGCGCTCAACGGCCGGTCGCTGACCTTCATGGCCAAGTGGTCCATGGACGACGTGGGCTCGTCGTGCCACCTGCACTCGAGCCTCTGGGACGCCGCCGGCAACGAGTCGCTGACGTGGGACGCCGACGCCGACGACCACATGAGCGAGGTCTACCGCCACTACGTCGGGGGCCTCATCGCCACCGGCCGCGAGCTGGCGTGGTGCTACGCCCCGTACGTGAACTCGTACAAGCGGTACATGCCCGACTCGTGGGCGCCGACCGCGCTGGTGTGGGGGCGCGACAACCGCACCTGCGGCCTGCGCACGGTGGGCCACGGCAAGGGCTTCCGGGTGGAGAACCGCGTGCCCGGCGCCGACTGCAACCCCTACCTCGCCTTCGCCGCCACCATCGCCGCGGGCCTCCACGGCATCGAGCAGGGCATCGACCCCGGGCGGGCCTACACCGCCAACGCCTACGAGGCCACCGACGTGGCCCGGGTGCCGGCGACCCTGGTCGAGGCCATCGAGCTGTTCGAGGCCAGCGAGGTGGCCCGGGAGGCCTTCGGCGAGGACGTCCACCACCACCTCCTCAACACCGCCAGGCAGGAGTGGGCCACGGCCAACAAGGTGGTCACGGACTGGGAGCTCCAGCGGGGCTTCGAGCGCCTCTGACCCGCTGACCCGGCCTCGCACCATGATCCGCTGGTACCGCCACCGGCGCTACGAGCTGCGCACGTCGCTCTGGCTGATCCCGTCGGTCGTCATCGCCGGGTTCGTCCTCCTCGCCCTCGTGGCGTTGGCGGTGGACGACCACCTGCTGACCGACGACCGCTTCCCGGTCCTGCTCGACCCGGGCAGCGCCGACGACGTGCGCAACCTGATGGCGGCCATCGCCGGTGCCTCGATCACCGTCGTCGCCCTGGTGGCCTCGCTGACCCTCGTCACCCTGACGGTGGCGTCGACCCAGTTCGGGCCCCGGCTGATCCGGACGTTCCTGGCCACCCGCGCGCCCAAGATCACCATCGGGCTCTACGTGGGTACCTTCGTCTACAGCCTGATCGTGCTGATGGCGGTCCACGACAGCGACGCGTACGAGTTCGTCCCCCGCCTGGCCGCAGCCCTCGCGGTGATCGCGGCCATGGTCGACGCCGTGGCCCTCGTCTGGTACCTGCACGCCACCGCGGTCTCCATCCAGCCGGCCACGGTCGTGAACCGCATCGCGGCGCAGCTCGACGAGGCCCTCGACGAGCTGGCCGCCATGGGCGAGCTCGTCGGCGACGGTGACCCCGGCCTGGTGGACGACCTGATCGCCCGGATCGACGTCGAGGGCACCGTGATCACGGCCGCGGAGAGCGGCTACCTCAAGCGGGTCGAGCACGACGAGCTCGTGGCCATGGCCACGACGGCAGACGCCACGCTCCACCTGACCGTGCGCCCCGGCCAGTTCGTCCTCGCCGGCTCGCCGGTCGCCAAGGTGGTGGCGGGGCCCGACGGCCGGCGGCCCACCGCCGCCGAGGTGAACGCCGGCCTGCTCATCGGCGCCCAGCGCACCGTCGAGCAGGACCTGCGCTTCGCCGTGGACCAGTTGGTGGAGATCGCCCTGCGCGCCTTGTCGCCGGCCATCAACGACACCTTCACCGGCCTGACCTGCGTCAACTGGCTGGCCGGGGCCCTGCTGCGACTGTCCCAGGACCCGCTCCCCCAGCGCACCCATCGGGACGACACCGGCACCATCCGGGTGATCGACCGATACCTGAGCTTCGCCGACGTCACCGACAGCGCCTTCGACAAGATCCGCCAGTCGGGCCACGACAACCCCGCCGTGCTCATCCGCCTGCTCGAGTCCGTGACCCTGCTCGGCCCCCAGATGCGCACCGAGGAGCAGCGCTGGGCCCTGCGGTCACAGGCCGACATGGTCTGGGAGGGCGCGGTGCGCGACATCCAGACCGGCGGCGACCTGGCCGACATCCGCCGCCGCTACGACGAGGCGCTCGCCGCGCTCGGTCAGGACGACGACGAGGAGACGTGACGGCGGCGGCGCCGTTGGTTCGGTGACGTCTCCTCGACCGCGTAGCGACCCTGGTGGGCCCACCGGCCGAGTCGGCTGACGGGTCGGGAGCGACCACCGTTGTCACCGCCGGACGAGAACGAGCGGCGGACGGTGTCGGCGACCTCGCTCCCGCAGCAGCGCTCGACGATCGCCAGGGCGAGGTCGTGGGCGCTGGCGGCACCCGACGCGGTGGCGATCCGTCCCCGCACCACGAGGCGCTCGGCCCGCGGGGAGGCGCCGTGTCCGGCGAGCTCGTCGAGGGCGAGCCAGTGCCCGGTGGCGTCCACGCCGTCGAGCACCCCGGCGGCCCCGAGGAGGAGGGACCCCGTGGAGACCGCGGCGGTGCACTGGCTCGTGCGGTGGGCGTCGGCGACCCAGGCCTGCAGTGCGGCCTGCGCCGCGACCCGGTGGGCGCCGAGACCTCCCGGCACCACCACCACGTCCGGCGCGGCCAGGTCGGCGAGGGCGCGGTCGGCCACGATCAGGCCGGGGCGGCCCTGGGTGACGCACGCCCCGGCGCAGTCGGCGACGAAGAAGGCGTCGACGCCCGCCGCCCGCCGGAACACCTCGTGGGGGGCGAGCGCCTCCGCCCCGCTCACCCCGTCGTAGACCAGCACGGCCGCGTCCACCCCGCCAGTGTGGCCCACCCGCCCCGCCCGCGCCCCCGATGCCCGCCCGAGCCCACGTGCTGGTCGGGGTCGGGGACCATCCCGGGAGCTCCCGTCCTGCGATGCACGTCCAGGAGGGGCCGCGCGTCGTCGGTCAGCCGTCGGCGATGGCCCGGTGGATGGTGCGCGCGAGACGGCGCTGACCGGCCTCGGCGAGGTGCACGGTGTCAGGGACCCGAAGCGGGACGACCTCGCCGTGGCGGTTCGTGATCGAGCCCAGGTACTCCCCGTTCGGACCGGCGAGGGCGTCGTTCGCGTCGATGAGCTCGACCTCGGGCCACCGCTCGGCGAGCGCCTCGTACTCGCGGCGCAGGCCCTCGGTGGTGATCTGGTTCGCCTCGGAGTACTGCGACGGCGGGAGCACCCAGTAGACCTCGGCCCCCGAGCCGTCGAGGACCTCCATCAGCCGGTCGGCCTGCTCGCCCCAGGCCGCGAAGAACTCGGGGGTGTTCTTCAGCACCGGGGCGCCGTCGTCGTCGGTCCAGTAGTCCGTGTCGGTGTAGTTGCCGATGAAGAGCAGCACGACCTTGTCGGGGTGGTGCTCGTCCACCAGGCGCTCGAGGCGGGCCACCCAATCGACGAAGCCCGGGGTGAGCAGGCCCGAGTTGTTCACAGCCTCGTTCTCGATCTGGTAGCGCCAGCCGAACGAGTCGTCGAGGGCCGGACCGGTCTGGCGCAGGATCGAATCGCCGGCGAGCAGCACGGTCTGTCGGGACTCGAGCACCAACTTCGTCGCGAGGATGCCGACGAACAACGCCACCACGAGCGCGCACGCGACCGTGCGCGCGCGGTTCCGGGGACGGACGGCGGTGGCCACGCCCCCTTCCTACCGCGCCGGAGGGCTCAGCCGGACTCGCTCTTGAACAGCTCGATGACCGGGCTCGGGCTCGGCAGGCCCCGGGCGTCGGGGTCGACACCCGCGTCGGCGGCCCGGTCGTCGGTCGGCGACGCCGACGATCCGGTCGGCCCGCGCTCGGCCGGCGCGACCGGTCGCGGTCCCTCCGGGGGCGGCGGCGCGGCCGTGGGTCGGGGCGGGGCGTCGGTACGTGCCTCGGACGCGCCGGCGCCACCGAGGGCGCTGGGGAGGCCGGCGAGGTGCTTGATGGCCTCGGCCATCTCCGCGGACGCCGCCGCCATGGCGAGGCTCGAGAAGATGGCGGCGCGGTTGTTGTGGTAGGTCGCGTCGGAGTCCGGGGACGCGGCCTTCTTCAACGACGCGAGCGTCAGCTTCTCGTACTCCTCGGAGCTGCCCTCCATGGGCATGCGGCGGCCTCCTCTGGGTCGTTGTACCTATCGGCCCGGGAGTGCGCCACGTTGAACGCCGGTCGCCGCCGATCGGGCAGGCTGGGGAGATGCCGCTGCCCGCCGCCGAGACGACCGCCTTCGTGAACGACCGCTGGGACCGCGAGCTCGTCCCCCTCCTGCACGACTACATCGCCATCCCCAACGTCTCGCCGGCGTTCGACCCCGAGTGGGCGGCCCACGGGCACATGGCCGAGGCGGTGGCCCTGCTCGAGCAGTGGGCCCGGGCCCAGGCCATCGAGGGCCTCACCGTCGAGGTGGCGACCCTGCCCGGGCGCACGCCGCTGATCGTGATGGAGGTACCCGCCCACGATGAGCGCACGGCCGTCGGCACGGGGGCGGGTGACGGGGACGTCCCGGACACCGTCCTGCTCTACGGGCACCTGGACAAGCAACCGCCGATGGTCGGCTGGCGCGACGGCCTCGGCCCGTGGTCGCCGGTGCTCGACGGCGACCGCCTGTTCGGCCGGGGCGGCGCCGACGACGGCTACTCGATCTTCGCCGCGCTCACCGCCATCGAGGCGGTCCAGCGCCACGGCGGCACCCACCGACGCTGCCTGGTGGTCATCGAGGCGTCCGAGGAGAGCGGCAGCCCCGACCTCGAGGCCCACGTCGAGGCGCTCGCCGACCGGCTCGGCTCGGTGAGCCTCGTCGTCTGCCTCGACTCCGGTTGCGGCACCTACGACCGGCTGTGGACCACCACGTCGCTGCGGGGCCTGGCCGGCTTCACCCTGTCGGTCGACCTCCTCCGCGAGGGGGTCCACTCGGGTGCCAGCGGCATCGTGCCCTCGACGTTCCGGGTCGCCCGCGAGCTGCTGTCCCGCCTGGAGGACCCGGCCACCGGCGAGGTGCTGCTCCCCGCCTTCCACGCCGACGTCCCCGAGGAGCGGGTCATCCAGGCCCGCGCCGCCGCCGACGTGCTCGGCGACGCGGTGTGGGCCCGCTTCCCGTTCCTCGACGGGGCCCGCCCGGTGGACGGCTCCGGCGCCGAGCTGCTCCTCAACGCCACGTGGCGACCGGCGGTCGAGATCATCGGCGCCGACGGGCTGCCGTCCATCGAGGACGCCGGCAACGTGCTGCGCCCGCGTACCGCACTGAACGTGTCGGTCCGCCTGCCGCCGACGTGTGACGCCCACGCCGCGCTCACCGCCGCCACCGAGGCGCTGACGACCGACCCGCCCTACGGCGCCACCGTCACCGTCGCCGGCGACTGGGCCGCCACCGGCTGGAACGCGCCCCCGACCGCCCCCTGGCTGGCCGAGGCCATCGCGTCGGCCTCCCGGGACGCGTTCGGCGCGCCGGCGGCGGCCATGGGCGAGGGCGGGACGATCCCGTTCATGGCCATGCTCGGCGAACGCTTCCCCGAGGCGCAGTTCCTCGTGCTCGGTGTCCTCGGCCCCGGCTCCAACGCCCACGGCCCCAACGAGTTCCTCGACCTCGGCATGGCCCGCGGCCTCACCGCCGCGGTGGC
>CAZYPY010000024.1:0-5863 GCA_964649545.1 uncultured Microthrixaceae bacterium
GCAGATCATCCGCTCGATCGACGAGCGCCTGTTCTCGCCCCTCGACGCCGGCACCATCGTGATGCCCGGCCACGGCGACGACACCACCATCGGGGCCGAGCGCCCCCGCCTGCAGGAGTACGTCGATCGCGGGTGGTGAGGCGGTGAGCGGGGCGCTCCCGGCGGACGAGCGCCCGGTGGACCCGACGCCGGTCCACACCGCCGACCTGCCCGACACGCCCACGCGTGACCGCAACATCCCCGCCGAGGCCTGGATCGAGGCGCCCGAGGCGCTGCTGCACCTCGGCGACGACCTCGGCACGGAGCTGACCGCCTACAAGCGCCGCCTCGGCCCCTGGCTGCTGTGGCGAGCGGGCCCGGCCCGAGGCGCCGACGCCCGCTACCTGGCGGTACGCGCCGACGACCTCGCCGACCACCACGCCTTTCGGCTCTTCCCCGACGGCTCGGGCGAGGGCACCGGCCCGAGCGGCGCCGCCCACACCCGCTTCCGCACCTGGAAGGAAGACCTCCGGGACCACGCGTGATCGAGCTCGCACCCACCCGACGAGTGGCGCCTCCGCCCCGGGGACGCCGGCCACAGCAGAAATACCACTATCGGCGTAGTGCTAATAGACTGAGCCGGTGACTGACGACGCTCCCCTCTTCGCGGTCGAGGACCTGCGGGTGGCCGCCGACGGCCACGAGATCCTGAAGGGCGTCGACCTGACGGTCGGCGCCGGCGAGCTCCACGCCCTCATGGGTCCCAACGGCTCGGGCAAGTCGACCCTCGCCAACGCCCTCCTCGGCAGCCCCGAGTACGAGGTCACCGGCGGCCGCATCCGCTACCGCGGCGACGACATCACCGACTGGCCGGTGGACGTGCGGGGCAAGGCCGGCCTGTTCCTCGCCTTCCAGTACCCCCAGGCCATCGCCGGCGTGTCGGTCATCAACTTCCTGCGCCAGGCCCTGTCGGGCCGCAAAGGCATCGACCTGTCCGTGCTCGAGTTGCGGCTCGCGATCATGGAGTGGATGGCCAAGCTCGACATGGACCCCTCCTTCGCCGACCGCTACCTCAACGAGGGCTTCTCCGGTGGCGAGAAGAAGCGCAACGAGGTGCTCCAGATGGCCATCATGGAGCCCGACATGGCCATCCTCGACGAGACCGACTCGGGCCTCGACATCGACGCGCTCCGCGTGGTGGCCAAGGGCGTGCAGGAGGTCCGCAAGGCCCGACCGCACATGGGCGCCCTCGTCATCACCCACTACCAGCGCCTGCTCGACGAGCTCGACGTGGACCGGGTCCACCTCCTCGTCGACGGGCGGATCGTGGAGAGCGGCGGCCCCGAGCTCGCCGAGCGCATCGAGGGAGAGGGCTTCGAGGCATGGCAGTGACGACCCACGAGCCCCTCGACGTCGCCGCCGTCAAGGCCGACTTCCCGATCCTCGGCGAGACCGTCCACGGCAAGGCCCTCGTCTACCTCGACTCGGCCGCCACGTCGCAGAAGCCCCGCTCGGTGCTCGACGCGATGGACCGCTACTACGAGACCACCAACGCGAACGTGCACCGGGGCGTGTACGAGATCGCCGAGCGGGCCACCACCATGATGGAGGCCGCCCGGGCCACGACGGCCCGGTTCATCGGGGCACCGTCGCCCTCCGAGCTCGTCTTCACCAAGAACTTCACCGAGGCCTTCAACCTGCTGGCCCGCTCCTGGGGCGGGGCCAACCTGGGGCCGGGCGACGCCGTGGTGCTCACCCACATGGAGCACCACTCCAACATCGTCCCCTGGCAGATCCTCGCGGCCGAGAAGGGCTTCGAGATCCGCTGGCTGCCGGTCGACGGCGACGGCCAGCTCGACCTGACCGACCTCGATCGCCAGCTCGACGGGGCCAAGCTGCTCAGCGTCACCGCCATGTCGAACGTGCTCGGCACGCTGACCCCCGTCCGCCACCTGGCCGACGCCGCTCACGCCGCCGGAGCACTGCTCGCGGTCGACGCCTGCCAGTACGTGCCCCACGTCCCCACGGACGTGGTGCAGCTCGACGCCGACTTCCTCGCGTTCTCGGGGCACAAGATGTGCGGCCCCACCGGCATCGGCTGCCTGTGGGGCCGAGCCGAGCTGCTCGAAGCCATGCCGCCCTTCCTCGGCGGTGGCGAGATGATCCGCGACGTCCGGCTCGACGGGTTCACCGCGAACGAGCTGCCGTGGAAGTTCGAGGCGGGCACGCCCCCGATCGCCGAGACCATCGGCCTCGGCGCCGCGGTCGACTACCTCGAGGCGCTCGGCATGGAGGCGGTGCGCGCCCACGAGGTCACCCTGACCGGCTACGCCCTGCGCACCCTCCACGAGCGCTTCGGCGACCGCCTCACGGTGCACGGCCCGGCCGAGCCCGCGGCCCGCGGCGGCGTCCTGTCGATGGCCCTCGCCGACCTGCACCCCCACGACGTCGCCCAGGTGCTCGACCAGGAGGGCGTCTGCGTCCGAGCGGGCCACCACTGCGCGAAGCCGCTCATGCGCGTCCTCGGGGTGGGCGCCACGGCTCGGGCGTCGTTGTACGTTTACAACGACGAGCGCGACGTGGACGCGCTGGCCGACGCCCTCGACGCCGTGCTGGCGTTCTTCGCGCTCTAGAGCGCGCTCACGACCAGGGAGCCCCTGTGCCAGGACTCGAAGACCTCTACCGAGAGATCATCCTCGACCACTACCGCAACCCCCGGAACCGGGGCGAGCTGCCCACGCCGCCCGCGCACCGGGTCGAGGGGTTCAACCCGCTGTGCGGCGACGAGATCGTGGTCTTCCTCGAGCTCGACGACGAGGACCGGGTCGCCGACATCAAGATCGGCGGCCAGGGCTGCTCGATCAGCCAGTCGTCCGCGTCGATGATGTCGGCCGCGGTGAAGGGGAAGACCCTCGCCGAGGTCCGCGACCTCACCCGGGCCTTCAAGGCCATGATGTCGATCCACGAGCAGGAGATCGGCGGCGAGGGCGACGGCGACGGTCCCGCCACCGAGGAGGCGGTCGACGCCGCCGAGGTCCGCCTCGGCGACCTCGAGGCCCTGCGCGGCGTGGTGAAGTTCCCCGTGCGCATCAAGTGCGCCACCCTGTCCTGGAACACGCTGGCCCAGGGCATCGACGAGGCGACCGGCGCCTGACCGATCCCGGGGGCGGGCGCCGACGGGGCGCTCAGGCCGGGGGTGGCCGACGGCGGACGAGCACCCCCTGGGCGAGGTTGCCGACGTAGCGGTGGGCCACCCGCATCACGCTGATCTTCGACTCGCCTCCCTGGCGACGCGACTCGTGGGTCGGGACCTCGGTGACCCGGTAGCCGTAGCGGAGGCACCGCATCGCCATCTCCTGCTCGATGGTCGTGATGTTGCTCGTGGTGCCGATGCGCCGGCCGACGTCGGTGCGGATCGCCCGGAAGCCGTTCTGGTAGTCGGTGAAGCGGACCCCGAAGCGGTAGTTGATGGTGAGGCTGATGACGAGGCTGCCCATGAGGCGCAGCACCTCGTACGCCGACCCGAACAGCTCGTCGCTGCCCCCCAGCATCCGCGACCCCATGACGAGGTCGGCCTCGTCGGCCGCGATCGGGGCCACGAGGCGCTCGATGTCCGCCGGGTCGTGGGAGCCGTCGGCGTCGATGAACACCGTGATCGGATGGACGGCGTGCTCGAGTCCCACCCGGATCGCGTCGCCCTTGCCCAGGCCGTGGTCGGTGACGACGCGCGCGCCGTGACGCTCGGCGATCTCGACCGTGCGGTCCGTGGAGCGGCCGTCGACCACCACGAGGTCGTCGGTCAGCGGGCGCACCGCCGTCAGGACGCGGTCGATGGTCATCGCCTCGTTCTTGGCCGCGACGACCACGCTGAACCGAGGTTCCACGTCGTCTGTCGGCACTGACGGCCTCCTGGCCCCGCCAGGGCCCTTCGGTCCGGACACGAGTGGCGAACCGTACCAGCCCGCTCCACCGCGGTGCGGTTTCCGGCCCGGCCCGAGGCGCCTCGGACCGCGGTCCGGGCTCCACTACCATCAGCGCTCCGATGCCAAGCGCCGGCGGGGACACCGTGACGGTCGAGGTGGGCGACCAGACCACCGAGGGTCGTCGCGCGCCCACGGGCCTGCTGACGCCGAGCCGGCTTCGCGACCTCCCCACCCGCCAGCGGTGGTGGCTCCTCGGCCTCGCCGCGCTCGTCACCGCGCCGTTCGTGGTCGCCGCGTTCCAGGCCCAAGCCGATGGCTGGTACCCCACCGGCGACAACGGCACCATGTTGACCGTCGCGCGACAGGTGTTCACCCATGACACCCCGTTGACGGGTGAGGTCGCCTCGGGCACCCGCTACGGCGCCCACCCCTTCCACCCCGGGCCCGCGGTGTACTACGT
This sequence comes from uncultured Microthrixaceae bacterium, assembly GCA_964649545.1. Lineage (GTDB taxonomy): Bacteria > Actinomycetota > Acidimicrobiia > Acidimicrobiales > DATDAH01 > JAEUJM01. Next base: position 4,363 of record CAZYPY010000024.1, read on the forward strand.
GCTGGCGCCGTTCGTGGAGGTGTTCGGCGGCACCTGGGGGATGCTCCTCGGCGCGGCCTTCGTGTCGGTGGGCGCGCTGCTGGTGTCGGGCTACGCCGCCCTGCGTGCCGCCGGTCCCGCCGCCGCCGTCCTGGCGTGGCTCACCGCCCTCTCGATGGCCGTCTCCCTCGGGGGCACCGCCTTCCTGTACCCGCCCTTCAAGACCACGCTCTCGCTGCTCGTCATGGTCGCGTGCTTCCACCTGTGCGCCGCGCTGCTCGCCGGTCGGTCCTCGCTCCTCCCGCTCTGGGCGTTCGCCGTCACCTTCCCCACCGCGGCCACGATGCGCTACGCCCTGCCCGTGGCCGCGGTCGCCGGGGCGACGGTGCTGGCCATCGTCGGACGTCGGTGGTGGCGGGCGCGGCTCGAGGCGCCCGACGATCACGACGGCCGGCCAGGACCCCTGGACGCCCTGGTCACGGCCCTGCGCCCCAACGGTCCCGAGAAGCGGTCCCTGGCGATCGCCGCCGTCGTCGTCGCGGTGTGCTGGTGGGGGCCGGTGTGGGACGTCGTGACGAACGGCGGCGGGAACGTGCGCGAGCTCTACCGAGCCTCACGGGCCGCCTCCGAGCAGGTGGACGGCTTCGGTCAGGCCCTCGGCCAGCAGGCCAAGGCCCTCCTGTTCGACCCGGTCCAGTCTGCGGCCCAGTTCCACACCTCGTCCGCGCCGTACCTGGCGGGGAGTGCCCTGCTCCTGACGGGCATCGTGGCCCTCGTGGTGGTCAGCCGGCACCGTCTCGGCCGCCCCCAGTGGGCCTACCTCTTCGTCGCCGCGTCGGCGCTGCTCGCCATGCTCGCCGCCATGGCCACCACCCCGTCCGACGAGGGCTTCGGCGTGTACCGCACCCTCGGCTCCGCGCCGACGGCGGCCATCGTGTTGTTCGCCGGTCTGCTCGTGGCGGGGGTCACCGCGTCGCCGCACCTCGTCGGCCGACGACGGGCCGTGTCGGCCGTGGGCGTGGGTGCGCTCGTGGCCATGGTGCTCGCGGTCGCCGTCCCGGGACCGATCGACGCGGGCACCGAGCAGTATCCCTTCGCGTTCCGCGCCACCCGCACGCTCGTCGACCAGGCCGCGCCCGAGATGGTGTCCGACGGCCGCTGGGCCACCTGGGTGATCGGCGGTCGTACCACGCCGACGATCTTCGTCGGGTTCAAGGCGGGGTTGGAGGCGAACGGGATCGACACCGGGGTGGACGCCGGCGCGCCCGGCTTCGGCGCCGACGACGGACGGGATCCGAAGCCCCCGGCCGGGACGGTCATCGTCACCGCCACGGAGCTGCCCGCGCCGACCGGGGACTGGCAGGAGGTCGCCACCTACCAGCCACCGAACCGCTCGACCGAGGATGCCCGCGCCGTGGCCGACGAGCTCCTCGCGTTCGCCGAGGAGACGCGCCCTCTACCCCTCGGTGCCTTCACCAACACGGTCCCCAGGATCCTGTGCCCCGAGCTCGCCGCCTCGGCG
>CAZYPY010000024.1:5963-28742 GCA_964649545.1 uncultured Microthrixaceae bacterium
TGCCTTCACCAACACGGTCCCCAGGATCCTGTGCCCCGAGCTCGCCGCCTCGGCGTTCGAGGGGCCGTGCCCGGCCGCCGAGGCGGTGCTGGCATCGGACAACCCCGTGGCCGCCCTGCCGGCCGAGGCCGTCGCCTTGGTCTACCTCGTGCAGTTCGGTGACGACACCCAGTTCCCCGTGATCGATGGGTCCCGCCCGCCCGACGACCTGCTCGACCGCGCCGCGTCGCTGTGGGACGACCTGCCGCTCAGCGCCTACGTGCTGCGCACGGACGACCAGTCGGCGACCAGGGGATGACCCGCCCGGCCGCTCAGGCCAGCGGGTCGGCGAAGGGATCGAAGGGGTCGGCGAGCGGCTCGTCGGCGACGGGCTCGTCGACCCCGAAGCGGGCGTAACCCTCGGATTCGAGCGCTTCGGCCAGCTCGGGCCCGCCCGACTCCCGGATGCGGCCGTCGACCAGGATGTGGACCCGGTCGCTCTTCAACTCGTGCAGCAATCGGCTGTAGTGGGTGATGGCGAGCACGCCGAGTCCCCACTCGGTGGTCGCCTGCTCGATCCGTTGGCTGACCCGGCGCAGTGCGTCGACGTCGAGGCCCGAGTCGAGCTCGTCGAGGATGGCGATGGCTGGCCGCAACACGCCGAGCTGGAGCGTCTCGTTGCGCTTCTGCTCGCCACCCGAGAGGTCGACGTTGAGCGGGCGAGCGAGGAACCGCTCGTCGAACCCGATGCGCTCCGCCTCGGCGACCATGCGGTCGCGCACCGCGCCGATGTCGCGCCCGGCCGCTCGGAAGGACTCGGCGAAGAGGTGCTCGAGCGACACCCCGGGCACCTCGGTCGGGTACTGCATGGCCAGGAAGAGCCCGGCCTGGGCCCGCTCCCAGGGTGCGAGCGCGAGCAGGTCGGTGCCGTCGAGGGTGACGGCGCCGCCCGTGACCTCGTAGCCGGGTCGGCCCATGATCACGTGGGAGAGGGTCGACTTGCCCGAGCCGTTCGGACCCATGACCGCGTGCACCTCGCCGCTGCGCACGACGAGGTCGACGCCCTGGAGGATCTCGCGCCCCTCCACCGAGGCCCGCAGATCGTCGATCACCAGCTCGTGGGCCACCGCGGGCGCTCCTCGGGGGGTCATGGCAGCACCACGAAGACGTCGCCGTCGACCACGTCGACCTCGTACACCGGCGTCGCCTTGGTGGCCGGCAGCGATGACGGGGCCCCCGTCTCCAACGAGAAGGCGCTCCCGTGCTTCCAGCACTCGATCTGGCGCTCCTCGACCAGCACGTCGCCCTCGGCGAGGGAGATGTCCTGGTGCGTGCAGCGGTCGCCGACGGCGTAGACGTCGTCGTCGATGCGCACGACCGCGAGGCGGCGGTCCCCGACGTCGAAGCGCCGCGCCGAGCCGGGGACGAGCTCGTCGAGGGCGCAGAGGCGCTCGCGGCCGGACATCAGCGGGCCTGCCCGTCGAGCTTGGCGGCGATCCGACCGCGGGCGTCGGCCTGCACGGACGCGACGGGCAGTCGGCTGATCACCTCGTCGAAGAAGCCGGCGACGATGAGGCGCTTGGCGGCCGCCGAGGGGACGCCCCGGCTCTCCAGGTAGAAGCGCTGCTCCTCGTCGATGGGCCCGACGGTGGAGGCGTGGCTGCACCGCACGTCGTTGTTCTCGATCTCGAGGTTCGGCACCGACTCGGCCCAGGCGTCCTCGGAGAGCTTCACGTTGCGGTTCGTCTGGAAGGCGTTCGTGCCGCGGGCGTCCGGACGAACCCGGATCAGGCCGGTGTACACCGACCGGGACCGACCGCCCACCGCACCTTTGAACAGCAGGTTGCTGGTGGTGTCCGGGGCGACGTGGTCCTGGAAGGTGCGGAAGTCGAGGGTCTGGTCGTCGTCGCCGAAGTAGGCCGCCAGCAGGTCACCGGTGCCGCCACGGCCGGCGAGGGCGCAGTCGGACCGGAGGCGGGCGTAGTCACCACCGAACGCCGCCGTGGCCGCCACCAACCGGGCCTGGGTGCCGACTCGGGAGCGCTGGGTGGCGAGCTGCCACACCCGGCGGCCCAGCGTCTGTACCGCGACGTAGCCGAGTCGGGCCGACGGGGCCACGTCGAGCTCGACCACGGGCACGCTGACCGCCTGGACGTCGGCGGAGACCTGGAGGTCGACGACGGTGACGTCGCTGTTGTCCCCGATGCGCACCGCCAGGCGAGGGAGCGAGAGACCGCCGTGGGCCTCGACGCGGTGCACCACGACCAGGGGGCGGTCGACGGACGCGCCCCGCGGGACGTCGATGACCACCGGCTCGGGCGTCCGAGCGTCGTTCAACGCACCGAAGTAGTCGGTGGGAGCGCCGACGACCGAGCCGAGCACCTCCTCACCGCAGGCGTGCTCACCGGCCCGTCCGGCGACCACGCCGGCGGTCACGGCGTCGGGCTCGAGGTCGACGGCACCGACGTAGCCGTCGACCACCACGACGAGGCCGCTGCGCTCGGGGACGACGGCATCGGCGTGGGCACGGGCCGCGGCCACGGCCGAGGCGGCCGCGGGCACCTCGACGGGGTGGAACGCCTCGAGGTCGAGCTCGCCGATCCGGCTGTACCGCCAGATCTCCTCGTCGGTCGTCGGGAGCGCGGCGTCCGCGAGGCGGCCCGACGACACGGCTCGGCGAGCCTGGAGCCAGTCGGGACCGGGGAGCACGATCGGTGCGTCGAGAGAGGACATGGCAGGTGGGTCGGTGCCTCGTTCGGGGGAATCGGGTCGCGACGGGGGGCCACCGCCGTGGGCCCCAGGACCGACCATGCTAGCGGCGCGGCCGCAGTAGGAGCGGGTCCAGCGGCCCCCCGAACGCGTCGGTCGGCGCGCGCTGGGCTCGGCCTACTTGCGCTTCTTCTTCTTGCGGCGGAACCGCCCCTTGCGACCCCGGTCGGCTTCCAGCTCGGCCAGGATCTCGGGACCGGCGGCGTTGATGATGTTCTCGGCCTCGTCGAGCAACGCGGCGACGCTGCCGTCGTCGGCGCCCAGGCTGGCGGGCTCGTCCGGCGACGGCGGGGTCACCAGGGTGCCGTGGCTCCAGCCCACGTCGGCGAGGCGCCGGGTGTACTTGGGGCAGTCGGCCGGGCACCGCCACGGCGCTTCGGGGGCGAGGTCGAGGTCGCACTTGCGGACGGTTTCGCCGTTGGCGTACGAGCGGCTCTCGAAGTACTTGCAGTCCTCGCGCATCGGCATCGGGTCATCATGCCAGCCTCGGTGCGCCCCGCGGCGGTCAGGGAGCGCTCGTCGGCGTTTCGTTCGCCGCAGCCACCACGTCGCCGCCGACGGCCTCCCAGATCGCGGCCGCGAGCATCCTCGAACCCGCCTCGTTGGTGTGGACCGGGTCGATGTAGAGCGGGTCGGGGTGCCCGTCGAAGACCTGCGAGACGTCGATGACCGACTCGGGGAGCGCGTCGATGACCTCCGGTGGCCATCCCGGTTCACGAGGCTGCCAGAACATGCGTACCGGGGTGTCGTGGCGCTCGGCGAGCGACTCGATGCGCCCCACGGCACGTCGGTAGATCCCGAGCGCCGCCTCCGTCTGCTCCTCGGGGGTTCCGAGCTCGAAGCCGCGGCTTCCCGGCAGAGGGGCCTCGACGCCCCGAAGGCGGTCGATCGCTCGCCACACGCCACTGGCCCGCCGGTAGCTCGTCACCATCTCACCGATGCCGTCGAGGGCCCCCGGCTCGGTGGCCCGCACCTCGCGGAAGTCGGCCACGATCTCGTTCATCGCCGTCGCGGCGTGGTGCGTGGGGTCCCACGACAGCCCTTGTCCCTGCATGTAGAACTCGTTGAACCCGTCGAGGAACACGACGAGGTCGAACTCCTCCCCGGCCGCGAGCTGGCGTTCGAACAGGTGCAGCTCCTGCCAGGCCACGAGTCGGGGGAAGCCGAAGTTGTGCACCTCGACGGGCACGCCGTTCTCCTCGGCGATCCGGGCGAACTCGGAGGGTGGCGTGTGCTCGTCACGCTGCCCGATCCCGAAGACGACCGAACCGCCGAAGAAGGCGACGCGCACGGGGTCTCGACCCGGCGGAACCGAGGGTGCGTAGGAGACCCGCTCCTCGTCGGTGGTGTTGAGGTAGCGGCTCTCGAACGCGTACGTCTGCTGCTGGACGAAGGGCTCGTAGTCGTAGCGGTCGCTCTGGAACTCGAGGAGGGTCTCCATCAGCTCGTCCGCCCAGGGCTCGTCGCGCGTGGCCGGAGCCGCCTCCTCCGGCCGTTCGTGCTCGAGCACCCACACGTCGCCGCGGTCCGCCGGCCAGAGTCCCATGCTGGTGAGGACCGCGCCGAACGCCAGGTCGATGAGGACGAGGGCGACGACGACGCACGACACCGTGACCAGCGGCCCGAACCGCCGGGCCCGTGTCACGGCACCGGACGGCTCGTCCGCGGATGGGTTCCCGGGTGATGTGCTCACGCTTCAGGCGCCTCCCCGACACCCTGGACGACCGCGCCGGACGATGTCGGGCGCAGCGTAGTGCGACGACCTCGGGAGCGGCCGTCAGGCCGACGACGTGACGGTGATGGCCACGGCGTCGTCGACGACTTCGAGGTGGTGCCAGCGCGTGTCCGCTGCCGGGGACGGTGCGTCGAGGTCGAGCGTCGCCAGCGGCGGCAGCTCGCGTCCGTGCCACGGGCAGGCCTGGCATCCGTCGCGAACCTCGACGGCGTCGAGCTCGGCGCCCTCGTGGGGACAGAGCCGGGCGTACGCGTCGATCCTGGAGCCTCGACGCGACAGGAGCAGGCCGAGGTGGTCGCTGCGCCCGACGAGCACCCGGGCACCCTCGGTCAGCCGGCGGAGGGGCACAGGGTCGAACGCCGGCGGCTCGGGCGGCGGGTCCGGGAACACGACGTTGTTGGCCGCCACCGAGATGGTGGTGCGGATGTCGACCGGCGCACCGTCGCCCCGGTACCGGTAGCCCCAGGACCGCAGCTGACCCCGCCGCTCGCGCAGTGGTGTGTCCTCCGACATGAGGGTGCGGTGGTTGGCCTGGAGCAACCGGCGGATGACCGGCCACAACAGCATCCAGAGCCGGCTGCTCGCGACCGTGTAGGTCGTGACGGCGCGTGTGCGGGTCTCGGAGAGGCGGACGAACTGGTGGCGCGTGATCATGGTCCACGCCAGTGCGGTGACGAAGTGGGCTTGCTCGTCCGGACCGGTGTCGTAGTGGACGAGGATGAGCGGGAAGGGGACCCCGAGCACCTTCTGATAGCTCAACGACGCCTGGAGGTCCTTCTCGACGACGCACACCACGTCGTCGATGCGGCTGTGCACGAAGTTGCGGTGCACGACGTCCTTGTTGTTCCAGTCGACGTCCGCGGGGAGGTACTCCCCCTCGGTGACGCACTGCACCGACCGGTGCACCATGCCGAACGACTCGAGGCGCTCGACGATCGCGTCATGGCTCAGCTTGACCACGGCCCGGCAGGTTAGCCCCGGCTGGCGGGGCGGTTCTCAAGCCGCGGACGGCTCGAAGTCGCGCTGGGCGGCCGGCGCGCCGGCGCCGATGCCCTTGCGCCGCTGGCGCAGGAGGGCGTCGAACTGGGTGGCCTCCTCCGACTTGCCGCGCCAGGCCCGGACGTAGGCCATGAGGCGCTTGGGCCGCAGCACGTTGGCCACGCCGTAGAAGGCGCACAGCATCCCGAGCTGGGCGACGCGCAGCTTCCGCGTGCTCATCCGCGGGTTGTAGCTCTGGTGCTTGCCCGAGGACCACGAGAGCGCCGTGTACGGGTACTCCTCCGTCACCTCGAGGGTGCCGGCGTCGACAAGGGCCTTGAAGTCCTTGCTGCCCGGGTAGGGCCCGAAGATCATCACCGCAGCGTCGTTGGCGCCGGCGCGGGCGGCTCGCATCATGAAGCGGAAGGACTTGAACAGATCCGACCAGTGCTCCTCGGGGTGGCCGATGATGATGTTGATCTTCGTGACCAACCCGATTCGCTTGGCCTCGCGGAGCGACGTGAGGATGGTGTCGAGGCTGACGCGCTTGTCGTAGATCTCGAGCATGCGCTCGCCGCCGGCTTCGGGGGCGTAGGTGATGTTCCGGCAGCCCGTGTCCCAGAGGCGCTGGAGCACCTCGGCGTCGAGCGCCTCGGCCCGGGTGCCGACCGGGAGCTGCCAGATCAGGCCCGGCGCCTTGGCCTCGAGGGCGTCGCAGAAGCGCAGGGTCCACTGACGCTTGGTGATCGCGGTGAGGTCGGCGAAGTTCACGTTGCGCACGCCGTAGCGCTCGACGTAGCCGGCGATCTCCTCGGCCACCTCTTCGGGCTCGCGCACGACGTAGCGGGTGGTCCACATCTGGGGCGACGAGCAGAACGAGCACTTGTACGGGCAGCCCCGGGTGGCGAGGACGGGCATCGAGCGCCCGCGGTTCACCCCGAACGAGTCGGCGAAGCGGAAGTACTCGTCGAGCGGGAACAGGTCCCAGGCGGGCCGGGGCACCTCGGGCAGGGCCTTGGTGTTGATGCGGGTGGCGAGGCCACCGTCACAGGCCTCGGCGCCGTTGCGCACCACGATGCCCTCGAAACCGTCGTCGAGCGGGATGCCACGGGCGACCCGGTCGGCGAGTTCGACCGCGGTGCGCTCCCCCTCACCGAGCACGCAGGCGTCGATGGCGTCGGTCTGCTCGAACATCCAACGCCAGTAGCCGGTGGCGTTCTCGCCGCCGCACACGATCACCACGTCGGGGAACCGGGCGCGCACGGCCTCCGCGATCTCGCGCACGTGGGGCCACTCGTGCAGGAACATGTGGGTGATGCCGATCAGCCGCGTGTCCGGGTGGATGCGGTCGACGATCTCCTCGATCGGGATGCCGCACTGGCGCAGGGTGCCGATCGGGCTCGGGCGGTCGACGATGCGGTCGATGCCCTCACCCGCCGAGTCGATGACGTCGACGGTGTGGCCGGCGTCCCGCAGCACCGCGGCGATGTAGGCCAGGCCGATGGGCGGAACCGGCCCGTACCACGAGAAGCTCTTGGGGAACACGATCGTGTTCGGGCGGATCAGGGCCAAACGCGTGGTCACCCGGCGCGAGGGCGCTTCCAGCGCGACCGGTTCCGTCGCCATGGCACTAGCTAATCATGCGAATAACACTTCGTCAATGGTCCTCCGCCAGGCCGACGCCGACCGAGCGGGTCCGGGGTCGGCGCCCGGCCGCGCCGCTCAACCGGCGGCCGGGATGCCGCCTACCAGGACCGGCGGCGTCGAGACGCCCCCGGCCTGGGCCTGGAGCTCGGGACCGAGCTCGTCCCACATCGCCTGGGCGATCACCCGGGCGCCCGCCTCGTCGGTGTGCACGACGTCGTAGAAAGGTGCGGTGTCCCCGCCGAAGACGTTCGAGAGATCCGTCACGTCGTCGGGCACGCGCTCGAGGACCTCCGGGGGCCATCCGGCGGCGCGAGGCTGCCAGAAGAACCGCACCGGCACACCGTAGTCGACGGCCAAGTCCTCGGCCAGGCCTTTGGCCCGACCGTAGATGTCGAGGGCGGCGTCGGTCTGCTGCTCGGGGGTGCCGCTCACAGCGTCCTCGGTCCCCGGGAAGGGGGCCGTCTGCCCGGTCACGGAGTCCCAGACACGCCAGACGCCGCTGGCCCGCCGGTAGGAGTCCGCCAGCTCACCGAGCCCGTCCTGAGCGGAGGGCTCGGTGGCCCGGAGCTCGCGGAAGTCCTGCACGAGGCCGTTGAGCACCGCGGCCGAGTGGTGCGTGGGCTGTTCGGAGAAGTCGGTCATCTGCACGTCGAACTCGTTGAAGCCGTCGAAGAACACGACCAGGTCGTACTCCTCCCCCGAGGCGAGGAGTCGTTCGAGGAGCTGGTACTCCTGCCAAGCGACCCACGCGGGGAAGCCGAAGTTGTGCACCTCGACGGGCACGCCGTTCTCCTCGGCGATCCGCGCGAACGCCGACGGGATGGTGTGCTCGTCGCGCTGGCCCACACCGAACATCACCGAGCCACCGAAGAACGCGACCTGGAGCGGCTCCTCCCCGGAGGGCACCGAGGGGACGTAGGAGACCCGCTCGCGGTCGACGACGTTCACGGTCTCGCTGCTGAAGTGGTCGTCGCCACGTACGAGGTAGGGGACGTAGTCGTTGGTCTGGAGCTCGAAGGCGGCCATGTCACGACCGTGCTGCTGCGCCCAGGGCTGCGCGTTGATCGGCGGCTGATTCATGTCGCGTTGCAGGGACCCCTCGACCAGCTCCGCGAGGTCGCCTCGGTCGATCGGGGGAAGGGTGCCCGTCGCGGTGAACAGGGCCCCGACGGCGAGATCGGCCACGACGAGGACGAACACGACGGTGGCCGCGATGGCGAGTCGAGGCGTCTTCGCGCCGACGGCGCGGTTCGGCTCGGTGCCGTAGGTCCGTCGGGGCGAGCGCTCGGCGCCCATGACGCCCTTCGGGATCCAACCGTCGCCGCCGAAGCCCCGCGGCCGGCCGAGGGGCGTGCCGCGGAACAACCAGAGCACCACCGAGAGCGGAACGAAGATCAAGCCGAACAGGAGCCCCATCAGCACCCATCGCAGGACGTGGCCGACGCCGCGACCGAACGCCTCGAGACCCCGCAGGAACGCGCGGTCGAACGACGCGGAGAGCGCCCTGCCGATGGTGAGCCCGACCACCACGACCACGAGCACGAGCGCGGCTTCCGTCCGTCCACGGCTGAACAGGAAGGCGGCCACCGCGCCCGCGACGAGCAGCGGGATCGCCAGGGAGAGCGCCCGGTGGCCGTGGGGCGCCACCGGCGCCTCGTCCGCCTTGGCGCCCCAGGTCGCGGTGGAGACCTCGGAGCGGGGTCGCTCGTCGGCCACACCGGGGTCGGAGTCGGTCTCGGTCGCGGTCACGTGTTCGCTCCTGCGGAGTCCGGGGTGAGGTCGTCGGCGGCCCGCTCCGTGCTGCCGTCGGCGCCGTCGTCGAGGTGGCGGCGGGCGAGGAAGCCGGCGGCGAGGACCGCCACGAGGGGCATCACCGGGAACCGGTAGTGGGGTTGGGCCAGCGCGGCGACGATCGCCAGCGTGAACAACACGATGGGCACCCAGATGGGCAGGGCCCGACGGCAGGCGGGGACCAGGGCCAGGCCGGCGACGGCCAGCGCGCCGACCCCCCAGAGCCACAGGTTCGCCAGCGCGCCCAAGGGCTTCATCCATCCCCCCGCCCACGTGGCGGACTGGTAGTTGCGGGCGGCCTCGACCACCCGGCCCTCGTCGCTCCACGTCTCCCACACCTTCGCCGCGGTGAGCTTGACCTCCTGCACCGGGTGCGACACCGCCCATTCGACCGCGTCGCCGACCCGGTGCTGGTACCACCCCACCTCGTCGACCGGCACCTCGCCGACCCCCTCGGGGATCTCCTGGCCGTTGGCCGGGTAGGCGGACGGCCGGTCGTAGGGCGAGCCCTGGAAGCACTCGATCTGCAGGTCGCGGTTGGCGAGGCTCGTCGTCCAGTTCGCGGAGATGTCGTCGTTGTGCCCGAAGCACAGGGCCGACGCGTTGCTCGTCGAGCCGGGGCTCCAGATCCCCACCTGCACCCCGTTGCGGATCGTCCACGGGACGAGCAGCACGGCCGCGCCGACGAGGACGAGTCCGGTGGCGCGCGCCGCGTCCCGCCATGCCGCCCGCCACGAACCCCGACGGACGCGCAGCGCGAGCACCGGTGCCGCCAGGCCGATGATGCCGGGGGCCCGGAAGAGCACCCCGAGGCCGACGAGGAGCCCGATGAGCACCCAATTGCGGGTGGGGACGTCGCGGGTTCGTGACCCGGCGAGCACGTAGGCGCCGAGCAGCACGGGGGTGAAGGCGGTCTCGGTGTGCGCGGTGGAGGTGTAGTAGACGAGGCTCGGGGCCAGCGCGACGAGCCAGGCCGCCGGCACCTTGGCCCGGACGCCGATCCAGCGCTCGGCCAGCAGCGCGCTGAGCCAGATGGTGAGCGTGCCCGCGGCCACGTTCACCAGCGACGCCGCGAACGCCGGGCTCAACAGGCCCGTGCGGTCGGCGAACCAGACGAAGGGGGCCAGCACGAACGGGTAGCCCGGCGACCAGTAGGCACTCGGACCGCCCACGCCCCCGAACGTCGGCGAACGCCCCTCGGAGAGCTCGAGGGCGATGCGCAGGTACTCGGACGGGTCCGTCGGGAACGCCGGCGATCGAGTGGCCCAGACGACCCACAGCAGCCGGAGGGCCCCACCGACGACCACGGCGGCGACGAGCGCCCGCCGACCCCTCGTCGCCGGCTCCTGACCACGCCGTGGCCCGTCCGCCCGGGTCCGCGTGCCGCGGCCCGGCCGCGTGCGGTCGTCCGCGGCCACCTCCTCGGACGCGACCGGCGCCGGTGTGGGGCCGCCCATCAGCGCGGCACCGCGTCCCGGGCGGGCGCGTGGGGGTTGGACGGTCGGCGGTCGACGACGATCACGGTGGCTTGTGCGTGCCCTTCCTCACGGCGACGGGACCGGACCCGAGGTCGGCGGCGAGCATAGTGGTCGACGCCGCCGGACGGCCCGCGGGCGGCGGCGCCGGAGGGGCGGTCATGGGGAAGTAGCATCGCCCCCCGTGGTGAAGCTCAAGGCGGACGAGATCATCGAGCGGTTGGAGTCCTTCGGCATGGTCCACCGCTCAGTCGCGTGCACCACCGAGGGCGACTACCTGCCCACCGATGTCGACTGGAACAACAAGGACGTTCCCCACCTGAACGAGGTACACAGCCTCGTCGACGACATCACCTGCGTCGTCGAGCGCGACCTCGAGGCCTCCATCAGCCTCCAGAAGGTCGTCGGCATCTCCAACCCGCTCATCCTCGTGCACTACGACACCGCGCCTCGGCGCCAGACCCACTTCGTCACCCTGTGGGCGTGGACCCTCGTCACCCACCACGAGTTCGAGCAGATCGGGCCCAACCGGACCCGCGCGACGACGACCTACACCGTCTGCTCGTCCCGCTTCTGGATGCTGTTCTTCCCGGTGATCCGGGCGGTGATCCGACGGAACTGGCGCCAGCTCATGTCCGAGGACGTGCCCCTGCGCGAGCGCCGAGGGCGCCTCCGCAGCTGGGGGTACACCTTCCGTGGTGACGACGAGCCCATGCGCGACATCCGCGCCTCCCTGCCGATCCAGGCCAACAACGTCCTGCTGCCGGATCCGCCGCTGCCCCGCCCCGAGCTCGCCCCGGTGCCGCTCGCGGACATCACCGAGGACGGGTGGACCTACCTCGGCCGAGACGACCACCTCGGGCTGAAGGTGCGCCGGAGCGGCGACCGCATCCTGGCCCACCTCCGGAGCTGCCCCCACGAGGGGGCGCTCCTCGACGCCGTCGAACTCGAGGGCGGCTGCCAGGTCTGCCCGTGGCACGCCCGTGAGCTCCCGCCGGTGGCCGTGCTCGAGCTCGACGGCGACGCGAGCGAGGCCCGCACCGACTGGCACCACCTCCGCATCGAGGAGGGCAACCTCGTGGTGGAGGTCACCGCGACCGGGACCCCGGGGGAGCCGACCATCAGCGCCCGCCGTCACCGGGCGGCGCCCCCGACGACGCGCTGACCGCCGGCGTCAGCCGACCGAGCCCTCCATCTGCAGCTCGATCAGGCGCGACCACTCGACCGCGTACTCCATGGGGAGCGTTCGGGTCACCGGCTCGATGAACCCGTTGACGACCATGCCCATGGCCTGCTCCTCGGAGAGCCCCCGGCTCATCAGGTAGAAGAGCTGCTCGTCGGCGACCTTCGAGACGGTCGCCTCGTGGCCGATCCGGGCGTCGCGGGCACCCACCTCCATGTACGGGAAGGTGTCCGAGATGGAGTCCTCGTCGAGGATGAGGGCGTCGCACTGCACGTGGCTCACGCAGCCGGGGGCGTCGTCCTCGACCCGGACCAGGCCGCGGTAGCTCGTGCGACCGCCGTCCTTGGAGATCGACTTCGACACGATCTTCGAGGTCGTCTCAGGAGCGGCGTGGACCATCTTGGCGCCGGCGTCCTGGTGCTGGCCCTCACCCGCGTAGGCCACGGAGAGGACCTCACCCGAGGCCTTCGGGCCCACCATGTAGACCGCGGGGTACTTCATGGTGAGGCGCGACCCGATGTTGCCGTCGATCCACTCCATGTGGCCCTCGGCCTCGACCCGCGCCCGCTTGGTCACCAGGTTGAACACGTTGTTCGACCAGTTCTGGATGGTCGTGTAGGTCACCCGGGCCGACGGCTTGACCACGATCTCGACGACCGCGGAGTGCAGCGAGTCGGTCGTGTACACCGGCGCGGAGCACCCCTCGATGTAATGCACCTGCGAGCCCTCGTCGGCGATGATCAGCGTGCGCTCGAACTGGCCCATGTTCTCGGCGTTGATCCGGAAGTACGCCTGCAGCGGCATCTCCACGCTGACCCCGGGTGGCACGTAGATGAAGCTGCCCCCACTCCAGACCGCGGTGTTGAGGGCGGCGAACTTGTTGTCGTTCTTCGGGATGACGGTGCCGAAGTAGGCCTTGACGATCTCGGGGTGCTCGCGCAGGGCGGTGTCCATGTCGGTGAAGATGACGCCCTGGGCCTCGAGGTCCTCGCGGTTGCGGTGGTAGACGACCTCGCTCTCGTACTGGGCGGTCACCCCGGCGAGGTACTTGCGCTCGGCTTCGGGGATCCCGAGCTTCTCGTAGGTGTTCTTGACCGACTCCGGCAGCTCGTCCCACGCGTCGACCTGCTTGTCGGTCGGCTTGATGTAGTAGTAGATGTCGTCGAAGTAGATCTCGGACATGTCGCCGCCCCAGTTGGGCATGGGTCGGCGCTCGAAGTGGTCGAGGGACTTCAGGCGGTTGTCCCGCATCCAGTCGGGTTCGCCCTTCATCCACGACATCTCCTGGACGATGTCGCGGTTCAGGCCGCGCTTGGGCTTGAAGACGTAGTCCTCCTCGTCGCTCCAGCCCAGCTTGTAGCGGCCGAGGTCGAGGTCGAGCTCGCTGGTGGCCATGGGGTTGCGCTCCTCGATGATCTGGGGACGGCCGCCCGGCGGCGGCAATTTCTCCTACGCAGATAGTAACAAATCCCTTCCGCCGTGCCCCCTTCAGGACGCCCCCGCGGTGCCGATAGCCACGGGGAGGCGACGCACTCGAGGGATCGGACGCGCGAACGGGCATGGGCTCACCGACGACGGAGGTGGACGGCGGCACGGCGACGACCGGCGCGCCCGCGCCCGACGCGGGGCCCGGGGCCGGCTTCGGGGATGCGCCGGTGGGTCTGGTCCTGGTGGACCGCGACGGGCGCATCGTCTCCGCCAACGGGACCTGGCGGCGCATCACCGGATTCGCCGGGGTCCTGCCGCTGGACGAGCACGAAGCCTGGGCGTTGCTGCACCCCGACGACCGCGACGAGGTGCAGGCCGCCTGGTCCGCCGCGTACGCCACCGGTGGGGAGCTCGAGGTGCGCGCCCGGTTCGTCTCACGGGACGGCGAGGTGCGCTGGACCGACACCCGGGCGACCCCGGTGCGCGACCGCACCGGGGCGCTCCTCGGCTTCGCCGGATCGGTGCTCGACCTCAGCCACGTCCTCGACGACCGGGGCGAGCTGCCCGATGGCGGAGGCCTCAGCCCCGAGGTCGCCGACGCACTTCCCCAGGGGGTCATCGTCTACGACCCGTCGGGCGAGGTGACCGCCGCCAACCGGGCCGCCCACGAGATCCTCGGCATCTCCCACGAGGACCTCCTGTCCGGTCGCATCCCGTGGGAGACCTGGGATCCGGTCGACGCCGAGGGCAGCCCCCTCTCCCCCGCCGACCTGCCGGCGGCACGGGTCCGGCTCGGTGAGCCCCAGGTCGTCGACGTGATCGGCTTCACCCCGCCCGCGCACTCGCGGGTCTGGGCCGAGGTCACCGCCCGGCGGCTCGACGGGAGCACGCTGCCGGCCGGCACGGTGGTCGCCTCCTTCATCGACATCTCGGCGCGGAAGCGCACCGAGGACGACCTGCGCGACAGCGAAGCCCACCTGCGGTCCCTGTCGGAGTCGGTCCCGGTCGGGGTCTTCCGGTCCAACCTCGAGGGCCGCCTCACCTACGTGAACCCGCGGTGGAGCGAGCTCACCGGCATCTCGGGCACCGAGATCTTCCGCCTCCACGCCGTCGACCTGATCCACCCGGACGACCGGGAGGCCACCGTGGCGGCGTGGGACTCGACCCTGCCCCACGGCCGCCGCTACGACGGCCAGTTCCGAGTCGTCGCCCGCGACGGCGGCCACCGTTGGGTCCAGTGCCGCCTGGGCGTGGTGCGGGACAAGTTCGGCACCCCGACGGGGACCATCGGATCGTTCGAGGACGTGAGCCCCCTGATCGCCGCCCGCGAGCAGAACGAGCGCCTGGCCGCGATCGTCGAGTCCACGAGCGACCTGGTCGTCATGTTCGACGACGCCAGCGGCGAGGTCCTCTACCTCAACGGCGCGGCGCGGTCGCTGCTCGCCATCCCCGACGGGGAGGACCCGGGGGGCCTCGTGCTGGCGGACCTGCTCAACGAGGAGTCCGAGGGGCTCTACATCGAGGACGTCCGCCCCGTGCTGCTGCGGGGCGAGGCCTGGAGCGGCGAGCTCGTCATGCGCAGCCGCACCGGCGAGGACCACCACGTCTGGCAGACGGTCGCCGGCGAGTTCGACAGCACGGGCGTGCTCGTGCGGGTCTCGGCCATGGGTCGGGACGTCACGGACCGCCGCCTGGCCGAGGACGAGCTCGCCCATCAGGCCACCCACGACCCCCTGACCGGCCTCCCCAACCGCTCGCTCCTGCTGAACCACCTCGAGCTGGCCATCGCCCGCTCGGAGCGTGACGCCACCCTCGTCGGCCTGCTCTTCTTGGACCTCGACCGCTTCAAGTCGGTGAACGACAACCGAGGCCACGACGTCGGCGACGAGCTCCTGCGCCAGGTGTCGCAGCGCATCTCGGGCGTGTTGCGCCCGTCCGACACGGTCGCCCGCCTCGGCGGCGACGAGTTCGTGGTGCTCTTCGACGAGGTCGAGCACCCCGACGACGCCGTGGCCGCGGCCCGCCGGGTCTGCGACGCCATCGAGGACGACCCCTTCGGCATCGCCAGCCTCGAGCTGGTGATGACCACGAGCGCCGGGCTCGCCGTCTCGACGCCCGGCGAGGATCCCGAGACCCTGATCCGCAACGCGGACGAGGCCATGTACCGCGCCAAGGAGAAGGGACGGGCCCGCCTCGAGGTCTACGACGAGGCCATGCGGCGTCGCACGACGAACCGGCGCATGCTGGCCGAGCAGCTCAGCGCCGCCATCCTCGACGGCGACATCGACGTGCACTACCAACCCCAGGTGAACCTGCGCACCGGCGAGGTGGTGAGCGTCGAGGCCCTGGCCCGATGGAACCACCCCACCCGCGGCCCCCTGGACCCGAACGAGTTCATCCAGCTGGCCGAGGACACCGGGCTCATCGTCGGGCTCGGTCTGAGCGTGCTGCACCGGGCCTGCGCCGACGCCGCCGAGTGGCACCGCCAGCTCGGCGCGCAGGCGCCACGGGTGGCGGTCAACCTCTCCCTGCGCCAGCTCGCCCAGACCAACCTGCCCGAACTGCTCACCGAGATGATGGACCAGCTCGACATGCCCGCTGCCTGGCTGTGCCTCGAAGTGCCCGAATCGGTGCTCGTGGGCGACGTGGACACCGCCATCGCGTCGCTCGAGGCGCTGAGCGAGGTGGGCGTGTCCCTGGCCATCGACAACTTCGGCAAGGGCTCGGCCTCGCTGCTCAACCTCCAGCGCCTTCCGGTGGACACCCTGAAGGTCGACCGCTCCTTCGTCGACGGTCTCGGACCGGACCCCGAGGACTCGGCCATCGCCGCCGCCATCGTCAGCCTTGCCCACAACCTCAACCTGGAGGTCATCGCCGAGGGCGTCGAGCGGGTCGAGCAGCTCGCCGAGCTCCGGGCGCTCGGCTGCGACGGCGGCCAGGGCTACCTGTTCGCCAAGCCCATGCCCGCCGACGCCGTCCGCCCCTACTTCGGCCACGTCTACGCGGTGTAGCGCCGCCTCGGCCCGCTACGCGGAGACGCCACCGGACCAGGTGGCGAAGAGGGCGGCGTAGCGGCCCTGGTCGCGGACGAGGTCGTCGTGGGTGCCGAGCTCCGCGAGGCCGCCGACGTCCACCACGCCCACCCGGTCGGCCCGCTCGGCGGTGGACAGGCGGTGGGCGATGACGATCACCGTCCGCCCCGCCATCAGGCGGTCCATCGCCGCCTCCACGAGGGCCTCGGTGCCCGGATCCAGGCTCGACGTGGCCTCGTCGAGCACGAGCACCGCCGGGTCGGCCAGTGCGGCGCGCGCCAACGAGACCAGCTGCTTCTCCCCTGCCGACAGGCGCGAGCCCCGCTCTCGGACCTCGGTGTCGAGGCCCTGGGGAAGCGCCGAGAAGCGGTCGAGCACCCCGATGGTGGCGAGCGCCTCCTCCACCTCGGCGTCGGTGGCGCCGTGACGGCCGAGACGGACGTTGTCCCGGATGGTGCCGGCGAACAGGAAGCCCTCCTGGGGGACGACCACGATGCGGGCGCGCAGCGACCGGGCGGTCGCATCACGCAGGTCGATCCCCCCGAAGGTGACCCGGCCCTCCACCGGGTCGTAGAGGCGGGCACAGAGCTTCGCCAGCGTGGACTTGCCCGCCCCGGTCGGCCCCACGAGCGCGAGGCGCTCGCCGACGGGGATGTGCAGGTCCACCGAGCGCAGCACGGGCGGCCCGTCGCCGTAGGAGAAGGAGACCCGCTCGACCACGAGCTCACCACGGGCCGGGAGGTCGACCGCCCCCGGCCGCTCGGCCACCTCGACGGGCTCGTCGAGCACCTGGAACACCTTCTGGAGGCCGGCGCCGGCCGACTGGACCGTGTTGAACAGCTGACTGAGCTGCTGCACGGGCTCGAACAGGTTCGAAAGGGTGAGCACGAAGAAGGTGACGGTGCCGATGGTGACCGTGCCCTGGCTGACGAGCCAGCCGCCGGCGCCCACCACGGCCGCGGTCGTGCCGATCCCCGCGAGCTCGATGACGGGCAGGTACCAGGCCTGCACCTTCACCGACCGCATGTGGGCGTCGTAGAGCACACGGTTGCGCTCGGCGAAGCGACGGGTCTCGGTGGTCTCCCGTCCGAATGCCTGGATGACGCGCACGCCGGCGATCGACTCCTGCAGGTTCGAGAGCGTGCCGCCGATGCGGTCGCGGACCACCAGGTACGCCTCGTTGGAGTCGCGCTGGAACTTGACGCTGGCCACCACCACCATCGGGAGCGCGAGCAGGCAGACCAGGGCGAGCGGCCACGACACCACCACCAGCACCACGATCGAGAACACGAGCAACAGGACGTTGGTGACGAACTGGAGCAGGCCCATCTGCACCAGCTCGGCCATGGAGTCGATGTCGGAGGTCATCCGGGAGACGACCACGCCGGCCTTCTCGCGGTCGTAGAAGGGCATCGACAGGCGCTGGAGCTTGTCGAAGACCCGCAGTCGCAGATCCCGGAGGAACGACTCGCCGACCTGGCTGACGACCCGGACCTGGCCGCGGTACACGAGGTAGGCCACCGCGGCCACCACGACGTACCCGAGCACGGCTGCGTTGAGTGCCGCCGGGTTCCCGGGTGTGATGCCCTGGTCGATGCCGTAGCGGACGAGGAGCGGCCCCACCAGGGTGGTTAGGGTCCACACGACCAGTAGCGCGACCCCGGCCAGCACCCGCCGCCGGTACGGGCGGAGCATCGGCGCCGCTCGACGCAGGACCCGCCGCGCGGCCTCGGCGTCGAGCCGGTCCTCCGCGTCGACCCCGACCTCGCGGATCATGCTCGCTCCCACGCGGCCGCCGGTGCCGTCGAACCGACGTCGTCTCCAGCCTCGGTGGCGGCGAGGATCTCGCGGTAGGTCTCGCTGGTCGCCAGGAGCTCGTCGTGGGTGCCCTCGGCGACGACCCGGCCGCCGCCGAGGACGACGACCCGGTCGGCCAGGGCGATGGTGGCGGGCCGGTGGGCGATGACGAGCGTGGTGCGCCCGGTCATCACCTCGCGCATCGCGTCGCGTATCTCGTGCTCCTTGGTGGGGTCCACCGAGGAGGTGGCGTCGTCGAGGATGAGGACGCGCGGGTCGGCCAGGATGGCGCGCGCGATCGCCAGGCGCTGGCGCTGCCCACCGGAGAGGGAGAAGCCCCGTTCGCCGATCTCGGTCGCATACCCGTCGGGGAGTCGCTCGACGAACTCGTGGGCGCCGGCGAGGCGCGCGGCCCGCTCGATCTCGGCGACCGACGCGTCGGGGTCGGCGAAGGCGATGTTGCCGGCCACGCTCTCGCTGAAGAGGAAGGTGTCCTCGAACACGATGCCGACCGCCCGGCGCAGCGAGCGCAGGGCCAGCGTGGTCACGTCGACCCCGTCGATGCGCACGCAGCCCGCGTCCACGTCGTAGAAGCGCGGCAGCAACCGGGCGATGGTCGTCTTGCCCGACCCGGTCGCGCCGACCACCGCGACCGACTGGCCCGCGGGGATCACCAGGTCGAGCCCGTCGAGCACCGGGGCCGCCCCTGGCGCGTAGGCGAAGCGCACCCCCTCGAAGCGGACCTCGCCGACGGGGGTCCCGGCTGCCGGGCGGGGTGGGAGCCCGGCGCCGGACGGGTGGTCCACGATGACGGGGGTGGTCTCGAGGATCTCGTGCACCCGCTCGGCGGACGCCACCGACCGCTGCCACTGGGCCACGATCATGCCCAGCATGCGCAAGGGCCAGATGAGCATGACCACGTAGACGTTGAAGGCCACGAGCGCGCCCAGGCTGAGCTCGCCGTCGAGCACGAGGTGGCCGCCGTAGCCGAGCACCGCGACGAGGCCGAGGTTGGGGAGCAGGTCCAGCGCGGGGAGGTAGGTGGCGCGGATGCGGGCGGCGGCCATGGAGGCGTCGTAGACGTCGTCGGCCTCGGCGCGCAGTCGGGCGGCCTGGACCGGCTCGGCGCCGAAACCCTTGACGACCCGCACGCCGGACACCGTCTCCTCGACGACGCTGGCGAGCTGCGCCGACTCGCGCTGGATGTCCATGACCGGGCCCTGCACCCGGCTCGAGAACCGCTTGGCCAACACGTTGACGAAGGGCAGACCGATCAGGGCCAGCAACGCCAGCACGACGTTCGTCGACAGCAGGATCGCGGTGACGGCCACCACCGTGAGCAGGTTGGACATCGTCAGCGGGATCAGCACGACGAGTTGTTGGATCTGCTGGAGGTCGGTGTTGGCCCGGCTCATGAGCTCGCCGGTCTGGGCTTCGTCGTGGAACGCGAAGTGCAGGCGCTGGAGGTGGGTGAACAGCCGGTCGCGCAGGTCGGTCTCGGCCCAGCGGCTCTCGCGGAAGGCCAGGTAGCGGCGCAGGCCGGTGAACGTGGCGGCGACCAGGCCGAGGCCGAGGATGAGCAGCGTCCAACCGAGCAGGGACGTTCCGTCGTAGGGGTCGATGCCCCGATCGATCGCGGCGGCCACGGCGAGGGGCACCGCCACCTTGGCCAGCGTCCACGCCAGGCCGACCAGCACGCCGGCGGTCACGCCCTTCCACTGACGCCGGACGAGCGAGAGGATCAGCGTCGAACCGGGTGAGCGCTCGGCCATCAGCCGGTGGCGGTCCGGACGCACCCCACCCGAGGTGAGGCAGAGGGCGCGAGCGCGCCGCGTCGGGCGAGGACCACGGCGACCCAGGCTACGGCCTGGGTCGGCTCGGTCAGCCGTCGATTCGCCGCAGGTCGGCCCGGTAGCGCCGGCCGCGCTCGACGTAGAGGGCCACCGCCTCGTCGAACTCGCCTGGCGGCACGGCGTCGAGGCGCAGCTTCGCGGGCACGCCGAGCGCCATGGCGAACGCGGGGACCTCGAGGTCGGCGGGGACGACCGCGTTCGCCCCCACCAGCCCGCCGCTGCGCACCACCGCACGGTGCAGCACGACCGAGCCCGAGCCCACGAGGCAGCGGTCCTCGATCGTGCACCCTTCGAGGTGGGCGTTGTGGCCGACGACGCACTCGGCCCCGATCAGGGTGTCGTGGCGCCCCGTGGCGTGGACGATGGTGCCGTCCTGCACGGAGGTGCGGGACCCGACCACGATGGCGCCGTCGTCGCCGCGGAGCACCGCCGTGGGCCACACCGACGCGTCGGCTCCGATCTGCACCCGACCGATCACGACCGCGTCGGGATGGACGTAGGCGTCGGGATGGATCTCGGGCACCTCGGCGCCCAGCGCGTAGACGGCCACGGTGGCCTGGACCTAGGCGGAGAAGCGCCCGTACCCGCCGCGGTAGAACACGAGGGGCAGGCCCTCGTTGGCCGCGTCGAGCTCGAGCACCCGGCCGATCACGACGAAGTGATCACCCTCGTCGTGCACCCGCTCGATGGAGCAGTCGATCCAGCCGAGGACGTCGTTCAGGATGGGCGAACCGGAGGCGCCGGCGCGCCAGCCGATGCCCTCGAACTTGTCGGCCGACTTGCTGGCCATCACCCGACAGAGGTCCTCCTGCTCGCTGCTCAAGATGTTGGCGCAGAACGAACCCGAGGCCTCGATGAGGGGCCAGCTCGACGACGACTTCTGGGGGCAGAACAGCACGAGCGGCGGATCGAGCGACACCGAGGAGAACGAGCCGATGGCCATGCCCACGGGGCCGCGCTCGCCCTGGCCGGTGATGACCGTGACCCCCGTCGGGAAGTGGCCCAGGACGTTGCGGTAGTGCGCGGCGTCGATGCCCCCGGTGTCCGGGCTGGTCGGGTTGGTCACGGTGGCTCCTCGTCGGTCGCTGGGAGGACCGAGGTTACCGGCGCGCCGCCACCGGCGAGTCGAGCGAGATCGTCATCCCCTCGTGGGCGCAGAGGACCTCCTGCACCCGGGCGGCGTCGGCGAGGCCGCGTGCGTAGGTCGTGAGCTCGTCGAGCGCACCGTCGTCGTGGCTCGGATCGTGGTGGAACAGGACGAGGCGGCGAGCGCCGGCCTCGGCGGCCACGTGCACGGCGTAGTCGAGCGTGCAGTGGCCCCAGTGCGCCTTCTGTGTGAACTCCTCACGGGTGTACTGCGAGTCGTGGATCACCAGGTCGGCGCCGTCGCACAGGTCGAGCACGGCGTCGGCGACCGCCATGCCCCCGTCGAGCGGCTGCTGGTGGTCCGACACGTAGGCGACGGTCCGGCCCTCCCACTCGATGCGGTAGCCGTTGGTGAGGCCGACGTGGGGGACCTGCCGAGCCCGCACCTTGGCGTCGCCCACCACGAAGTCCGTGTCGACCACGTCGTGGAAGGTGACGTCACCGGCGAGGTCGGCGATCCCGACCGGGAAGTACGGCGGGCACATGAACGTGGCGAACGCGCCTTCGAGGTCGAGGCCGGGCTCCGACGGCCCGTAGATCGCGAGGTGCGCCCCCGGCTGGTGCAGCGGCGTGAAGAAGGGCAGGCCCTGCACGTGGTCCCAGTGGAGGTGGGTCACGAGCGCCGAACCCCGGAAGGGCGCGCGGTCGCCGTCGCCGTCGAACGTCTCGCCCCAGAAGCGCAGGCCCGTGCCGAGGTCGAGCACGATCGGGTCGGACCCCGGCGCCTCGAGGACCACGCAGGCGGTGTTGCCCCCGTAGCGGTGGTTCCCGGCACTGGGGCAGGGCGTCGAGCCCCGGACCCCGTAAAACGTGACGTTGAGCAGCGTTCCCCCCTTCCTCGGCCGGAAAGCCTACCGAGCCGGGGCGCCCCGTGGTGACCGCGGTGCGTGGCAAGCTCGGCGCCGTGAGCCTCGAACCGCGCACCACCACCGTCAACGGCGTCGAACTGGCCTACCTCGAGCAGGGCGGACCGGGTCCGCTGGCCGTGTGCCTCCACGGGTTCCCGGACACCGCCCGGACCTGGCGGCACCTCCTCCCCCGCCTCGCGGACGCGGGCTTCCGGGCCGTCGCGCCGTTCAACCGGGGCTACGCACCCTCCGGACCGGATCCGGGCGGCATCTACCAGGCCGGCGCGCTGGCCGCGGACGCGAACGCCCTGCACGAGGCGCTCGGCGGTGACGGCGACGCGGTCGTCGTCGGCCACGACTGGGGCGCGCTGGCCACCTACGGCGCGGCCGGCAGCGCACCGGGTCGTTGGCGACGCGCGGTGACCCTGGCGGTGCCCCCCACCGAGGCCATGGGCCTGTCGTTGTTCACCTACGAGCAGCTTCGGCGCTCCTGGTACATGTACTTCTTCCAGCACCCGCTCGCCGACGGCCTCGTGGCCATGGACGGGCTGGCCTTCCTCGACGGCCTGTGGCGGGACTGGTCCCCCGGGTACGACGCCGCCGAGGACCTGGCCGGCGTCAAGGAGGCGCTCGGCGATCCCGCCAACCTGGCCGCAGCCCTGGGCACGTACCGAGCGACCCTCGGCGACGGCCCGACCTCGGCCGCCTACACCGCGGAGCAGACCGCCACCGGGACGGTGCCGCCCCAGCCGACCCTCTACCTGCACGGCGATCAGGACGGTTGCATGGGCGTCGAGGTGGCCCGGGCGGCGGCGACGGCGTTCGACCGGCCCGGCTCCCGGTACGAGGAGGTCGAGGGCACCGGACACTTCCTGCACCTCGAACGTCCCGACCTGGTCAACGACCTCGTGGTGGAGTTCCTGACGGCCTGACCTCCGGACCACCGGACCCTGCGCGAGGCCGGCACCGCCGAGCACTCACGTCGCCGCAGACCGTCGGCACCCGGCCCGCGCCCGAGCTCCAACGACCGAAGCTCGAGGAAAGACCCATACCTCCTGACGATCGAGGTTGCCGGGTGCACGCGGGAGGGCCCCCACCGTGGTGGGGGCCCTCCGCTG
>CAZYPY010000025.1:0-28355 GCA_964649545.1 uncultured Microthrixaceae bacterium
TGCCGTCCGACCTGCCCTACGCCATGGCCAAGGCCAGCCTCAACGCGCTCACCCTGGGGCTGGCCGGCGCCTGGGCGCCGAAGGTGCGGGCCAACCTCGTGCTGCCCGGGGCCTTCGACACCGACATCACCGACGCCTGGTCGCCGGAGATGAAGGCCCAGGCCGGGGCCATGAACCCCATGAAGCGCATCGGGGTCCCTCACGACATGGTCGGCGTCTGCCTCTTCCTCGCCAGCGACGCGTCCGCCTACGTCAACGGCGCCCAGATCCTCGTCGACGGCGGCTTCTTCCGCACCCTCTGATCTGCCGACGACCCCTGGCGACCACGGTCAGCACCCGCCCACCCCGTTCCGTGTACAGATCTTGCGGGGTGGGGCGGTGCGGATCCTGTACACAGAACGGCTCGCTCAGGAGCGGGCGGCCTCGATGGTGGCGACGGCGGCCTTGCGAACCGCGGCGAGCTGGGCGTCGGTCGCTCCCGCCGCCGCCAGCAGGATGCCGCCGTCGAGCTGGGCCAGCGTCGCCGCGACCACGCCGGGGGCCTGTCGGCTCGGCACGCGCATCGCCACCAACGCGGGGGCGCCCAGCTCGAGCCAGCGCTCGATCACCCGCGCCGACGCCGACGCGTAGGGCTCGCCCCGGCGGCGGGTGAGGACGAACAGCTCGAGGAAGAGGTCGACCACGCCCTGCGCGGCCGGGTCGGTGAGCAGGCCCCAGATCCCGTCCACGAAGGCCTTGGGCGACCGGCTCAGCTCGGGCAGCACCAGCTCCAGCGCCGCGGCGAGGCCGTCGGCGGCCCGGTCGACGACCGCGGCGACGAGCTCGTCCTTGGTGCCGAAGTAGTAGAGGAGCATCCGGTCGCTGGTGCCGAGCGCCTTGGCCATGGGCCGCAGTGAGAGGTCGGCCAGGCCGTGCTCGATCGTCCACGCCACCGCGCCGTCGAGCAGCTCGTCGCGCCGGGCGGACGACTCGTCGGGTGGCGGGGGGCTCACCCGCCCATCGTACGCCCCCGGCGCGGGGTTGTAGCGATCGCTACAACCTGCCTATGCTGCATGTAGCGACCGCTACAACCAGGAGATGGACATGCGCACCGTCAAGCCCCAGCTGATCGAGACCAACCTCGGCCCCGTCGAGGTCCGGGTCGAGGGGGACGGGCCCACCGTGGTCTTCTCCCACGCCGCCATCACCAACCACGAGCTGTGGGACAGCCTCTCGGGCACTCTGCTCGACGACCACCGCGTCGTGCGGGCGACCCTGCCGATGGGCGCCCACCGGATCCCCGCCGCCCACCGCGACCGGATCGAGCTGGTCAACCTCGGGGACGCCCTCGTCGAGGTGCTCGACGGCCTCGGCATCGAGCAGGCCGCGCTCGTGGGCTGCGACTCGGGCGGCGCCGTCGCCCAGACGGTCGTCGCCCGCCACCCCGAGCGGGTCGCCGGCCTCTTCCTCTTCTCCTGCGACGCGTTCGACAACTTCCCGCCCAAGGCCTTCCGGCCCGTGTGCGCGGCCATGCGCCGCTCCTGGGGCGCCTCGATCTTCGGGCTCTACCGCTTCGGCCCGGTACGCAAGTGGGGGGCGTGGCGCTTCCTGGCCAAGCGGGGATGGTCCGACGAGCTCAACCGCTCGTGCTTCGAGCCCCTGAAGGACCGGGAGATCCGCGACGACGCCGCCGCGCTGTTCGCCTCGGCCCGGCCCACCGCGCTGCCCGCCCTGACCGACGACCTGGCCGCCTACGAGGGACCGGTCCACATCGCCTGGTCCCGCAAGGACATCCTGTTCCCGAAGAAGTACGGCGAGCGCCTCGCCGCCACCTTCCCCACCGCCGAGCTCACGTGGTTCGAGGACTCGATGACCTTCGCCTTCCTCGACGAGCCGGAGGCGGCGCAGCGTCGTGTCCGCGAGTTCCTCGCCGAGCGGGTCTGGACGGCGGCCGGCTGATCAGGGGCGGGCGGCTCGGATCCGGGCGGACGGCACCGCCTCGGCCAGCCGCACGATGTCGTCCTCGTCGGCCGTGACCACCAGACCCCCGCCGAAGGGGACGCAGACGGCGACGACGTGGGCGTCGACCACCAGGGGTGTCGCGGCATCGGCGGCGTCGAGGATCGCGCCGACCTGGCGGGCGAGCAGGAAGTCGGTGTCGACCAGCCGGACCGCCGGCCGCTCCCCGCGTGCCGCCCGGTGGCGCGAGAGCGCGGCCTCCAGTGCGCGGGTACGGGACCGGCCTCGCGCGACCTCGGCGCACGCCACCGTGGGGGCGACGACCTCGCGACCGCGTCGGGCCGCCTCGGCGAGCAGGGCCCGGAAGCGTTCCGACGGGTGGGCGGCGCTCAGCTCGGCGAGGCCGGCCGCATCGAGCACCACCGGCAGGGCGCCGGTGACGCCGGCGTCGCTCACACCGCGCCGGCCCGCTTGGCGTCGCCGGGATCGCCGGCGACCCCGTCGAGCTGGTCGAACACCTCGCCCGCCCAGGCTGCGGCGGCAGGGTCGACGGGGCCGTGCGCGGCGTCCCATTCGGCGAGGAGGCGGGCCAACGCGGCCGCCCTCGCCCGCCGGTCGACCTCCTGGGCCAGCGCCCGGTTGACCACCGACGACAGCGACTCGGCGCCGAGGGCCTGGGCGGTCTCGACGAGCTCCTCGTCGACCGTCACCGTGATCTTCCTCTTCGCCATACTTCGATACTACCCCGTCGCACGTGGGCTCGACGGCAGGGAGCATCAGCCCTGTCCCGCCTCCGTCAGGGCGTCGCTGCACTCCTGGTAGCGATCCTGCTCCTCGGCGCTCAGCCCGGAGGTGGCCAGGTCCAACGCGTCGGCGGTGAGCTCGGTGCCGAGCTGGTCGAGCACTGCTCGATCGGCCTCTTCGACGACCCCGGCGGCGAGGGCGTTCGCCCCGGCCACGTACTCGTCGACCGAGTCGCAGAAGGCCTCGAGCTCGGCGCTCGCCGACGTCCCCGACGTCCCGGATGGGTCGGACACGCTCGCCGTCGTGGAGGTCACGTCCTGCTCCTCCACGGCCGGGGCGCTGGTGGCGGCCGACGAGGACGACGTCGGCGCCGCCTCCTCGTCGCCCGACCCTCCGTCGCCCAACGCGAACACCGCGACGACCGCGGCGGCGACCATGGCGATCACCACGGCCGCCGCCGCTGCGATGAGCACCCCTCGACTCGGCCCGGAACCGTCGGAATCCGCGACAACAGTCGGACCGGGCGGCCCGACGGGCGCCGGAGGAGGTGGGGGCGGCGGCGGGATGGCGGCGCCTGTCGGCCGGGCGACGGGGCCCGTCGTCGCCCTTGCGGCGGTGATGGTCGCCCCCGAGCGGTCGAGGTCGGCGCCGCCGGCCTTCGGGTCGAGGCGCAGCTCGGTGACGGGCACACCGGCCTCGCGCTGGACCTGCTGCAGCTCCCGGCCCAGGGCGGCGGGCTCCGCCGGGCGCGACTCGGGATCCTTGGCCATGGCCTCGGTCAGCACGGCCATGAGCCCGGGCGGGGCGTCCGCGCGGCCGAGGTCGGGCACGGGCTCGTTCACGGTGCGCATCACCGCCGGGACGATCGAGTCCTCGCCCGGCCGGAGGAAGGGTGCCCGCCCCGCCACGAGCTCGTAGAGGGTCGAGGCGAGGGAGTAGACGTCGGACCGGGCCGTGGCCCGCTGGCCCTGCAGCACCTCGGGCGCAGCGTGGCCCAGGGTGAAGCTGACCATCCCCGTGGCGGTGTGACCGGCATCCTCGGTGCCGACGATGCCGAAGTCCGTGAGCTTGGCCTCTCCGTAGG
The DNA here is from genome assembly GCA_964649545.1 of uncultured Microthrixaceae bacterium. Lineage (GTDB taxonomy): Bacteria > Actinomycetota > Acidimicrobiia > Acidimicrobiales > DATDAH01 > JAEUJM01. The sequence continues at coordinate 3,767 of CAZYPY010000025.1, forward strand.
GCCCCCGCATGATGTTGGCCGGCTTGAGGTCACGGTGGAGGAGCCCCGCGTCATGGGCGACCTGGAGCGCCCCCGCGACCTCGATCACCCGGGCGACGGCCTCGTCCCAGGGGAGGGCGCCACGAGCGGCGAGATCGTCGGCCAGCGAACCGCCCTCCAGGTACTCCATGACGAGGTAGGGCTCGCCGCCGGCGGTACGGCCCGAGTCGTGCACCACCACGATGTGCGGGTGCCACGAGAGCGCACCCATGGCCCGCCGCTCGCGGTCGAAGCGCTCGAGGGCCTGGTCGTCGAGCTCGACCCGGGAGAGCACCTTGACGGCGACCACCCGGCCCAGGCGCACGTCCTGGGCCCGGTACACCACCCCGAAGCCACCCCGGGCGATGTCCTCGAACCCCTCGTAGCCCGGGATCTCGACCGCCATCGCCGACCGACCTTACCTATCCGTCACGGTCCCGTGTCGGGCGGTCGCCGCATCGAGGTCCCCGAGCCGAGCGCTGCGCCCGACCACCGGCACCGACGTCGAGGCGCCGGTGAACCACGCCGCTCCTCGAGGCAGCCCGGTCACACCCGCCTCGGTCGATCAGGTGAGGCGGAGGCGGCGTCGCAGCACGTCGTACTGCTCGCGGAGCTGGCGCTTGGAGACCTCGGCGAAGCTCGCCGCCACCGAGCCGTGGTACGTGCCGGGAAAATGGTGGAGCTCGACCGACACGCCCGCCTCGAGCAGGCGCATGGCGTACGTCAGCGCCTCGTCGCGCAGGGGGTCGAACTCCTGGGCGGAGACGTAGGCAGGCGGCAGGCCGGCCAGGTCGGCGGCGCGCGCCGGCGCCGCGTAGGGCGACACGTCGTCGCGGATGCCACCCTCGGGCGGGCCGTCGTCGCCCAAGTAGTACCGCCAGCTCCACTCGGCACTCGGGCGCCGCCACAGCGGGGTGTCCACGAAGGTGCGCATGCTCGGCGTGCCGAGGCGGTCGTCGAGCTCGGGGAAGCCGAGGAACTGGAAGCACAGGGCCGGGCCGCCCCGGTCGCGGGCCATCAGCGCCACGGCCGCCGCCAGGCCGCCACCCGCCGACGAGCCCATGACCGCGATCCGATCCGGGTCGATCCGCAGCGCCGGGGCCTCGGCGTGAATCCAACAGAGCGCGTGGTAGCAGTCCTCGGGTGGCGCCGGGAAGGGGTGCTCGGGCGCGAGGCGGTAGTCCACCGAGACCACCACGGCGCCGAGCTCGGTGGCCACCTGCGCGGCCGACAGGTGCTCGGTCTCGACGCTGCCCATGACGAACCCGCCGCCGTGGAGGTAGCAGATCGCGGCGTGGCCGCCCTCGGGCACGTCCCCCAGCGGCGTGTAGACCCGGACCGCCACGTCGGGCTGGTCGTCCGACCCCGGCGCCACGTGGTCGACCACCTCGAGGGCGGACGTGTCCGCCGCCCCGGCGGCGAACATCGCGATGAGCGCGTCCATCTGCGCGCGCGCCGCGTGCACGTCGGACAGGTCGCTCTCGGGGAGGTACTCGAGGATCGAGGCCACCTCGGGGTCGAGGGCCCACGGCAGGGTCGGGTCGGTCATCGGGGCCTCCGGGAGGGACGGGTCAGGGGCCGGCGGGATGGAAGAGGCCGGCGAGGGCGTCACGCATGCCGGCGTCGACCGCCTCGATGCGCACGCCGAGGTCGCCACGCTGGTAGGTGAAGGTGACGGGCGCCTCGGCGCCGGCGCGCCCCGCCAGCTCGAGCGGGCAGCCGGCCGCGGCGAGGCGGGCCGAGTCACCCCGCAGGTCGTCGCTCCAGAAGCCGAGGTGGTGCAGGTTGGAGTGCTCGTTGCACACCCACACCGAGCCCGGCAGCTCCTCGATCAGCTCCAGGTGGGGCGCCTCGACCGAATAGCACATTGCCGTCGGCAGGGCGATGTCCTCGCCGTCGGGAGTGCGGTACTCGACGGCGTCGAGCCGAAGCACCGGCCCCCACGTCACGCCGAGCTGTTCGGTCAGCTCGGTCTGGGCCGCCTCGAGGTCCTTCACCACGATGCCGACGTGGTAGTGCGGGACGAGCGGGGCGGTCATGCGCAGCTCGCGGGCGTGACCGGTGCCCGGCTCAGGCGCCGTCGCGCGTCATGCCGTCGATGGCGACGGTGATGGCCAGCATCAGGGCTGGATCGGCCCCTGGCTGGACCTCGACGCCGTAGCAGTCACGCACTCGGAACCAGCTCTTGGAGATCCGGGCCACGGTGTCGCGGCCCCGCTCGATCTCGTACTCGTGATCGACGAAGTTGCCTTGCACGTGCAGGTCGTCGCCGCCGTCGACCTCGACGTGGAAGCGCTCACGCGGCCCCACCAGTGCCTTCTTGACCGTGGCCTCGCGACCCCCGAGGTGGATCTTCATCGTGTCCCGGACGCTGAGCTTGTGCTCTTTGATCTCGGCCACCTCGTTGCCGGACAGGTCCTCGAGGATCCAGGTGTCGCGGATGCGCATGGCCTTGCCGTTGACCTTGAAGACCTTGTTGCCGGCCTCGTCCTCGACCCAGGAGTCGTCGCCGATGGAGAGCAGCTTCTCCTGCATGCGAAAACGCGTGGCGCCCCCGCCGCGTCGATCCTCGATGCGATCTCTCAGGCCCATGGCCGCCCGTCCCTTCGTGTGATCATCGGTGTGCATCGTGAGCTTGGCACAGTGGCCGGCGGACGTTCGGGCGCAGTTCAGGCGTCGGCGCCGACGGGCTCGGGGTGCAGGCGCTTGCCCGGGGTGAACTCGACGGGGATGTGCTTGATGCCGCCGATGAAGTTCGACCGGAGGCGCTCGACGTCGCCGGCGATGCGCATGTCGGGCATGCGCTGGGCGATCTGCTCGAACAGGAGGCGCAGCTCGAGGCGGGCCAGGTTGGCGCCAAGGCAGAAGTGCGCGCCGCCACCACCGAAGGCGATGTGGTCGTTGGGGGCCCGGGTGATGTCGAAGCTGAAGGGGTCCTCGAAGACCTCCTCGTCGCGGTTGCCCGACACGAACCACATGGCCACCTTGTCGCCGGCCTTGATGGTCTTGTCGCGCAGCTCGTAGTCCCGGGTGGCCTGGCGGCGGAAGTAGAGCACCGGCGAGGCCCAGCGCAGGATCTCCTCGATGGCGGTGGGGAGCAGCTCGGGCCGCTCGCACAGCAGTGCGAACTGGTCGGGGTGGGTCATCAGCGCGTGCATGCCGTGCGCGGTGGCGTTGCGGGTGGTCTCGTTGCCGGCCACGGCGAGCAGCAGGATGAACAGCTCGAACTCCTCGGACGTGAGCTTGTCGCCGTCGATCTCGGCGTTGATCAGCCGGGTGACGACGTCCTCGCGGGGGTCGTTGCGTCGCGCCTCGCCGAGGGCGGCGGCGTACAGGTAGAGCTCGGCGGCCGCGGCCTGGGCGACGGCACGGTTGTTCTCGTCCTTGTTGTACTCGGGGTCGTCGGCCCCGATCATGGCGTTGGTCCAGTCGAAGAGCAGGTGGCGCTCCTCCTGAGGCACGCCCATGATCTCGGCGATGGCCTGCAGCGGCAGCTCGGCGGCCAGGTCGGTGACGAACTCGCACTCGCCGCGCTCGATCACCGAGTCGATGATGAGCTCGGCGCGGTAGGCGAGGTGGGCCTCCAGCATCCCGATCATGCGCGGGGTGAAGCCCTTGTTGACGAGCAACCGGTACCGCGTGTGCCGCGGCGGGTCGGTCATCACCATGATCTTCCCGCGCATGTCGACGTTGCCCGGCTCGAGGTCGAACTCGTGGAGGGTGATCCCGCCCTTCTCGGCGCTGAAGGTCTCGTGGTCGCGGTTCACCTGCACCAGGTCGGCGTGCTTGGTGATCGACCAGAACCCCGGGCCGTCGGGCTCGGGCGTCCAGTGCACCGGGTCCTCCGCCCGCAGCACCTCGAACATCTCGTGGTGCTGGGCGCCAGCGAAGCGGTCCAGGTCGCAGAGGTCGACGTCTTCGAGCTTCATGGTGATCGCATCCCCCGGAGGTGGTGTCCCACGGTGACCGTCGGCCGCCCTCGGCCGGAATCCACCGTGGGACCAGACCCTACCCGCCTCGGCACCGGGCCTGATCCGGTTGAATTGGCCCGTGGACACCACCGAACGGGCCCCGATCGACGAGTGCGACGAGTGCGGGTTCCGCTGGGAGGACTACGACGACGAGACCGCCGTCAATGCCGTGCGCCTCGCCGGCGCCTTCTACCGGGGGATCCTCGAAGGCATCGACCTCGACCTGGCCGACACCCGGCCGGACGACGTCACCTGGTCGATCCTCGAGTATGTCGACCACGTGCGCCAGGCGTTCGCGATCTGGCGCGGGCGCACCGAGGTGCGGCTCGGACGCGCCGGCGCGAGCGTCCCCGCGTACCGGGGCTTCCAGGCCGACCAGACCCGGTTCGCCGCCGTCGAGGCCACCATCGCGGCGATGGACGCCGAGGCCACGGCGTTCTTCGACCTCTATCGGCACCTCGAGCCGGGCGAGTGGTCGCTGACGTCGCCGGCCCGCCTCGGCCTCGTCGACCAGCACTGGATCGTCCGCCACCAGCTCCACGAGGTGCTGCACCACGGCCACGACCTCGGTCGGCTCCGCCACCGGCTGGGTGACGGCGTCCCCCACCAGACCGGCACCGTCGCCCAGCTCAACGCGAGCGGCGGCGGCGTGCCCAAGCTCCCCGTGGACGAGGCCGAGGTCGGGTTCCGTGGCCTCGTCGGCGACCACCAGAACGACCGGGTCCACCACGGCCGGCCCTTCCAGGCGGTGTGCCTCTACGGGCTCGACGTCATCGAGGCGCTGCAGGACGAGGGCCATCCCATCGCTCCTGGCTTGGTCGGCGAGAACGTCACCGTCGCCGGGCTCGACTGGGCCTCGCTGCGGCCCGGGGCCCGGGTGGCCATCGGTGACGACCTGCTGCTCGAGCTGTCGTCCTACGCCATCCCGTGCGCCAAGAACGCCCCGTGGTTCGTGGGGGGCGACTTCCGCCGCATGGCCCAGGACCGCCATCCCGGTTGGAGCCGCCTCTACGGCACCGTCCTGCGCCCTGGCACCCTCCGCCCCGGCGACGCCGTGGTGGTCGAGCCCGGGGGCTGACGCCCGCTCCGAACTGGCACCGGATTTCGGTGCCAGGGCACCGAAATCCGGTGCCAGAACCCGTGGTGGCGGGTCGGGTCAGCCCTGCTGGAGGCGCTCGAGGGTGGCGGCCATCTGCTGGTGGACGGCGTTGACCGCCTGGAGGGGGCGGATCATCACCCGGAACTCGACGATCTTGCCGTCGGCGTCGCACCGGATGATGTCGACGCCGTTGACGTACTTCCCCTCGACGGTGGTCTCGAACTCGAGCACGGCGGTGTCGCCGCTCAGCACCTTCTTCGTGTAGCGGAAGGCGCCGGCCGGGCGCTCAGCGCCACCCTCACCGCTGGCCTCGCCGCCGTCGCTGATCCCGCCGCCGCCCTCGCCGGGCAGGGCCTGGCCCGCGGCCTGCAGGTAGAGCGACGTGACCGCCTTGCCCTCCTGGGGCGTGAACACGATCGGCGAGTAGAAGACGACGTCGTCGTGCAGCAGCTCATCGAGACCGCCCGGCAGCTCCCCCCGCAGGTGGGCGTGCCAGCGGTCGATCACGTCCACGATGGGGTCGGCCTCGCTCATCCGCGAGACGCTACCGGCGCCACCCCGTCGTAGCGGTCAGGGCTCGGGGGAGAGCCCGACGGCGCGCCGGACGAAGGTGATGCTGAGGTGGTCGGCGCCGAGCAGGTCGGCCACCACGGCGACCAGCAGCCCGGGGTCGAGGACGCCGGCGTCGACCATGGCGGCGAGGTCGACGGCGTCCTTCGGGCGGGCGAAGAAGGCCTTGAACACGGCGAGGTCCTCGCAGGCGAGGACCGGGAAGGCGTCGATCCCGGCGAAGGGCACCCGCCGGACCCGACGCTGGACGGCGTCGTGGAAGGCGTGGTTGGAGAGGAACAGGTCCACCGGGGTGCCGTCCCAGCGCAGGCGGGCCTGACCATCACGCTCCAATTGCCGGCGTGCGGCCGCCGGGGCCGCGACCCCCTTCGGCAGCGCGTCGAGCACGGCGGCCACCCGGTCGGTGCCCACGAAGACGTTGAGGTCGATGTCCTGCGTGGCCCGGGGGTCGAGGGTGCAGAAGGCCAGCGCCAGCGCGCCGCCGAAGGCGTGGTCGAGGTCCGCGACCCCGAGCGCCTCGTGCAGGGCGACGATCCGACCGGTGAGGGTGGTCGGCGGCGGTCCCGAGGGCGGCACCGCTCAGCGCGCCTGCGCGGCGAAGGGCGGGAAGGCGAGATCGCCCTCGCGCCGGTGGGGCAGGTGGTCGACCAGGTCGAGCAGGTCGGCCAGGACCCGGCCGTTGGCCTCGAGGTCGATGCGGGGTGGGGTCTCCCAGCGAAGCGCGAGGTCGAGCCGGGCCCCCGCCGCCGCGAGGACGCGCTCGAGGGTGTCGACCCGGGGCACGCGCTTGCCCGACTCGTACTCGCAGATGGCAGCGGCAGACGTGTCGGCGAGCGTCGCGAGCTCCCGCTGGGTGAGTCCGGCCCGCGCTCGGGCGCCGGCGAGGACGGCGGCGGCGGTCGGGGTCATGACCCCCATCGTAGCTCTGTTATCGAATTGAATAACAGCGGGGTGGATCGAAACGCGCTGAGGCGCGCCCGCCCGCCTGCCACGATGGCGAACGGCCTGCTGACCTTCCGGTCCTCGGTCTGTTCGTCCGACCGCCGCCTGGTCGCGTCGGGGTCCGGGCAGTGCCTCTTCCGCCGGGTGCCGTCCGGCGCCTGATCGGGGTGGCACTACCGTCGCCCGCGTGCGCAACCCTCACGCCGGCCTCCCTTTCACCGCCGAGGACGTGAGCGACGACGAGCTCGCCGCGCTCCTCGAGGACGTCTCGGTGCCGACCCTGCTGCTGTCGTGCGTCCACATGAGCGGCGACGCGTCGATCCTCGACGGCCCGCTGCGCCCCCAGGGGCTGTTCCTCAACGAGTACCAGGGCTACATGAGCGAGGAGGACCAGGCCGCGGCCCGGGCCTTCGCCCTCGACGTGGTCCGGGACTGGCGGGACCGGGGCTGCCCCGAGCCCGAGCCGCTGGACCGGGACCTGATCCACCGGATGATGGACTGGCTCGTCTGCGAGGCGGTTCCCGACGAGTACGTCGAGATGCTCCTCGAGGAGATGGAGCTCGACGGCGGCGACGCCCGGGCCGTCGAGCCGCCCGAACCCGAGGCCGCCGCTGCCCTTCCCGTCGTGATCATCGGCTGCGGCATGTCCGGCCTGCTCGCCGCCATCCGCCTCCAGGAGGCGGGCTTCCCCTACGTGGTCGTGGAGAAGAACGAGGGTGTCGGCGGCACCTGGTGGGAGAACCGCTACCCCGGCGCCCGGGTCGACGTGGGCAACCACTTCTACTGCTACAGCTTCGAGCCCGCCGACCACTGGAGCGAGTTCTTCGCCCAGCAACCCGAGCTGCAGGCCTACTTCCAGCGGGTCATGGAGAAGCACGGCGTCGACGAGCACGTGCGGTGGGGCACCGAGGTCACCGGCGCGACCTGGGACGAGGACTCGGCCACGTGGTCCGTCGCCCTCGACTCGGGCGAGACCCTCACCGCGCGGGCGGTCATCAGCGCCGTCGGCCAGCTCAACCGCCCGAACCTGCCCGACGTGCCCGGCAGCTTCGACGGCCCGTCGTTCCACACGGCGCGTTGGGACGACTCGGTCGACCTCGAGGGCAAGCGGGTGGTCGTGGTCGGCGCCGGCGCCACCGGCTTCCAGCTCGTGCCCGCCATCGCCGATCAGGTCGCCCACCTCACGGTCATCCAGCGCACGGCGCAGTGGATGTTCCCCAACCCGAACTACCACGAGCCTGCCGGCCCCGGCGTGCAGTGGGCGGTCCGCCACCTGCCGTTCTACGGGCGGTGGTTCCGCTTCCTCATCTTCTGGCCCGGCTGCGACAAGGGCCTGCTCACCGCCCAGGTCGACCCGACGTGGGAGCACCAGGAGACCGCGGTCAGCGAGATCAACGACCTCACCCGGGTGATGTTCACCGACTGGATCACGAGCCAGCTCGAGGGCCGGCCCGACCTGCTGGAGAAGTGCGTCCCCGACTACCCGCCCACCGGCAAGCGCACGCTCCAGGACAACGGCAGCTGGCTAAAGGCGCTGTGCAAGCCGAACGTCGAGCTCGTGCGGGCCGGGGTCAACCACCTCGAGGCCGACGGCGTGGTCGACAGCGACGGCGTCTTGCACGAGGCCGACGTCATCGTCTGGGCCACGGGCTTCCGCGCCAACGACATGCTCCTGCCGATGCGCATCGTGGGGCGGGGCGGCGCCGACCTGCGCGAGCGCTGGGGCATCCGCCCCCGCGCGTACCTCGGCATGACCGTGCCCGACTTCCCCAACTTCTTCATGCTCTACGGCCCGGGCACCAACCTGGCCAGCGGCGGCAGCCTGATCTTCCACTCGGAGTGCGAGGTCCGCTACATCGTCCAGTGCCTCGACCTGCTCGCCGACCGCGGCCTCGCCGCCATGGAGCCGCGGCGGGACAAGGACGACGAGTGGTACCAGCGCTGCCAGGCGGCGCTCCGTATGACCGTGTGGGCGTCGCCCCACATCGAGCACAACTTCTACAAGAACGCCGAGGGAGAGGTGCACGGCCTCAGCCCCTGGCGCCTCGTCGACTACTGGCGCTGGACCCGCCACCTCGACCCCGACGACTACGTCCTCACCTGATGCCCCGAGGCGCCGAGACCCCCGTGACCGGAGTCCGTTGGAGGAAATCGCCCCCGGAATCCGGGGGCCATTTCCGGGCCTAATTCCTCCGCCCGCCCTCGGTCTCGCCCGTGCGTCGGCGGGCGTCGTCGACCATTCGCTCGAGCATCGCCCGCACCGTGGGCTCGAGGCCACGCTCGCGGGTCGTGTCCCAGTCGGCGGTGACGGCCCCGACCTCGGCGGCCCAGTCGCCGAGGGCGTCGAGGAGCCGGGCGACCAGGTCCGCGACGATCACCACGACGTGGGCGCGCTCCTGGAAGAGCCCCTCGCCGTCGAGGTAAGGCGCCATCTGGGTCAGGCCGAGGCGCCGGCGCGCGTCCACATGCTCGCGAAGGTCGGCCAGGACCCGGTGCAGGTCCTCGATCTCACCCTGGTCGGCGAAGAGCACCCGCAACAACGGCTCGTTCGCCAGCCGCGGCATCGCTGAGTCCGCTGCCAGCCAGGCCGCCAGCGCCGCTCGTCCCCCGGCGGTGATGGCGTAGCGGCGGCGGCCCTCGTCGTCCTCGTCGACCGCCGCCAGACCCGCAGCCACGAGCCGCTCGGGCTGGTCGTAGAGCGACCGCTCGGACGTGGGCCAGCAGTAGTCGAGGCTCCGTTGCATCTGCTGCGTGAGCTCGTAGGGGGTGGCGGGCCGCAGGGCCAGCATCCCAAGCACCGCGTAACCCGTGGTTGACAAGCGGGGGGCCATGGCTTCACAGTACTGCACATCGCACTACTGCACTATGCAGTATAGGAACGGAGGCTCGCATGCCCAGCGCACCGGTCATCACCCCCACCACGGCGACCGATCTCGCCGAGCGCATCGACGCCGCGCACGAGCGGTTCGCGTCCCTGCTGGCGACCGTCCCGGAGACCCTGGTCGTGGACGGCGGCTGGCGGGCGGTCGACGTCGCCGGCCACCTGGCCAACGTCGTGAACCGCTACGTGGAGTTCGCACCCGAGCGCCTTGCGGCGGACCCCCGCGGCGTGGACGCCATCAACGACCGGGAGCTCGCCGCGCTCGGCGACCTCCCGATGGCCGAGGTCCTCGCCGGGCTGAACCGCGAGATGGACCGGTTCCGGGCGGGCTGGGGCCCACAGGCCGGCCTGCCGCTCGACCTCGACCTGCCCTTCCACGGCGGGGGCACCATCGACCTCCAGGCGGGACTGACCAACCTGATGGCCGAGTTCCTGGTCCACGGGCTCGACGTGGCCCGGACGGCGGGCGCGGACTGGCCGATCGAGGCACGCGACGGCGCGCTGATGATCGCCTTCGCCGCCCAGATCCTCCCGGCCTACGTGCGAGCGGCGAACACCGAGCACCTCCTCGTCCGACTCGACCCCGTCGGCGCCGACCCCTGGGTCCTCGACGTCCAGGGCGCCGCCGCGACCGCTCGCCGCCCCGAGCCCAGCGACGAGCCGGATGTCTGCCTGTGCGGCCCCGCGACGCCGATCGCGTTGCTCTTGTACCGCCGCCTCACCCTCGACGATGCCCTCGCCGACGGCGTCGAGGTGTGCGGCGGCACCCACCCCGAACGAGCCCGCATCGTTCCCGACCTCTTCGAGAAGCCCTGAGCGCGGCCAGACTGCAGCCGTGCAGGAACGGCGGATGGCCTCGATCGGGGGCTCCGTCGCGCCGGGCTTCGAGCCGGTACGCGACGCGTTCGCCGCCAACCTCGCGGAGCGGGGCGAGGTCGGCGCCGCCGTGTGCGTGCGGGTCCAGGGTGAGGTGGTGATCGACCTCTGGGGCGTCTGGACGGACGAGGCCCGCAACCGACCCTGGCGGGACGACACCCTGGTGAGCGTCTACTCCGTCGGCAAGGGCATCGCCGCCGCCCTCGTGCTGCAGCTCGTCGACGAGGGCCGCCTCACCCTCGACCAGCCCGTAGCGGACGTGTGGCCCGAGTTCGCTGCGGGCGGGAAGGCGGGAGCGACCGTCGCCCACGCCCTGTCGCACCAGGCCGGGGTGCCCGCGACCCGCGAGCCCCTGACCGACGACGACCTCTGGGACTGGGACCGCATGACCGCGGCGGTCGCCGCCACCGAGGATTCGGCCCGCGTGGGGGTGGTCGGCCCACAGCCGGCCGGCGAGCACGGTCTCGGCGGTGCAGACGAGCAGGAAGGGCCGCCATGAGCGGGACCGTCGTCGTGATCCCCGCCCGTTCGAAGGGGCCGTCACCGTAGGTCGGGAACCCCAGGAACTGCCACACCTCCCCGGTCCGGGCGAGGTGCACGAGACCGGCGGCACACGGCACCCCGAAGCCGATCCCGAGCACGAGCGGGACGACGGCGGCGCCTCGCCGTGCCGGAGCCACGCCCGACCTCACGCCTCGGCCGCCTCCTCCACCATCGCGACGCCGAATGCGATGGCCAGCGCCGCGTACAACCCGACGGCGACGACGAGCAGCGGCGTGAACTGCAGCGGCATCATCACGATCATCCAGACGCCGAGCGCCAGCGGCACGACCCGGTGCCACCCCCGCCACAACCCGGTGCGGCGGACGTCGAGCCCCGCGACCACCATGCCGACGGCGGTGAGCAGCGTGCCGACCCCGAAGAGGGTCAGGGCGACCATCGCCCCGCCGTCGCTCAGCTCGGCGTCGTGGAGCGGGATCGACACGGCGTGGGCCACGACGTACAGCGCAGAGCCCGCCACGGCGACCCAGGCCCCTCGCCGTCCCGCGCGCCCGGAGAGCGCGTCGGATCGGGCGAAGGCCACCAGCCCGAGGGTCAACAGCAGCTGGGCGAGGCCCCAGACCACCGAGGTCGTGACCGCGGTCGCCCCGCTCCACGGGTAGCTGAGGCGGTCGTCGGGCACCGTCGATGCCCCCCGGTAGGCCGCGGTGAGGAACGCCCCGTCGGCGAACACGGTGCCGGCGATCACGACGACGATTCCGGCGCGAATCGGTGCTCGGACGTCGGCGCTCGTGCCCTGCCGGTCCAGGGTGACGTCCTGCGTCGTGGCCATCGTGCCTCCTCGGATCGTCGCCCGGTCGGGCGCCCCCGTCGGATGGTGCGGGACGGCTGAGGCGGGTCGACAAGAGGGGAACCACTCAATTCGGCCATCCGACCCGCCTCGACGTCGAGGCGTAGCGTGCGGGCATGGGCGACGGTCGACGTGCGCTCCTCGACGACGCGAGGGACCGCTACGCGGGCGGCGCGGTCGATGCCGCGCTGCGGCTCTGTGCCGCGACCATCGAGTCCTCGATGAGGGACCCCGACCCGCGGCTGGTGGCGGAGGCGGCCACGTTGGTCCGGCGCCCCATGGATCCGGCGTCGCGGGCCCGTGCCCATCAGGTGGCGGCGCAGGCGCTGGGATTGCTGCTCGCGGCCGGCCACGGCGAGTCCGTGGAGGCGTGGCGCGTGCGGGCCCAGCTCGAGGCCACCGACGATCCCTTCGGCGCCCCCACCGTCACGGCGGAGCTCCCCGCCGATCCCGAGGCCGAGTTCGCGTGGCTCCAAGCGAGCATCGTCGAGCTCCACGACCCGCTCCGTGCCGGCGATCGCCTCCGCGTCGCCGCCGACGCGGTCTCACTGGGGCAGGTGACCGGCTCGGCCGAGTACCGCGCGTGGGGCCATGCGTGGCGCCTCGACGCGTTCGCCGCGATGGGCCGGCGCGACGCCTTCTTCGGTGAGCTCGCCGCGCTCACGATCCTGAGCCGCGACCTCGGCCCGTACTGGCAGGCACAGGTGCTGCTCATCCGGGCCTCCCAGGCACTGATCGACGGCCGCCTCCAAGCCGTCGCGCCGCTGATCGACCAGGCGGAGCGGGCCACGGGGGCCGACGGCGACGCGTCGTTCCTCCGGCTGCCGTTCGCCTTCGAGGTGGCTCGCCTCACCGGGTCGGTGGCCCCGCTGGTGCCGGCGGTGCGGGCGGCGGTCGAACCGCTGCCCTTCGTCGCCCGGGTGTGGTTGTGCGCGGCGCTCAAGGAGTCGGGGCAGCGGGCGGCGGTGGTCGACGAGTGGCGCTCCCTCGCCCCGGCCGTCCTCGAGACGCCGGTGGACGCGCCCGAGTTCCTGATGGCCCTGGTGGACGCGGCCGACCTCGCGGTCTGGCTCGGCGACGAGGCGACCGGGGCCGCCCTGTACGAGGCCCTCGTCCCGTACGCCGGGCTGCACGCCATCCCCCATGCGACCGGGCCGTACCAGGGTCCGGTCGACCTGGCCCTGGGCCGGCTCGCCCGCCTCGTCGGCGACCGGCCCTCGGCGACGGCGCACCTCGTCGCCGCGGCCGAGGCCACCGAGCGCATCCACGCGTTGCCGGCCCGCGCCGCGGTGCTCATCGATCTCGCCGCCCTCGAGTCCCCGCGCGCTCGTCGACGGTCGGAGCTGCTGGACGAGGCGTCGGCGCTGGCCGACCGGTTGTCGCTCGGCCCTGTGGCGGACCAGGTCACCGCGCTGCGGGGGCGCCGGGCCCACGGCGACGCCTCGCTCACGCCTCGGGAGAACGACGTCGCCCTGCGGGTCGCCGCAGGCCGGTCGAACGCGGCGATCGCGCGAGAGCTCGTGCTGTCCGAGCGAACCGTGGAGAACCACGTCAGCCACATCCTCACGAAGCTCGGCCTCGGTTCGCGCACCGCACTCGCCGTCTGGGTCGAGCGGGGGCGCGCCGGCTCGCCGCCCGCGGGCTGAGGCGACACCGGGCGTGATCACCGTCGATGGCATTGTCACCCTCACCTCTCCCGTCGGCGGCGACTGCACCCCCATCCCCTTGGTGGCGGCCGAGCCGGTCGAGGTCGCTCCCCGCTCCACCGACTGATCGGCGACGAGTGCCGCCGACCGGTGGAAATGCCCGAGGCGCGCCCGGGGTTCGGGTGGGCATGCGATTCGGCTACGACCTGTCCACGGCGGTCGAGCCGGGCGCCGACCCCGCCGCCGAGGCCCGTGAGGCGGAGGCCCTTGGGTACGACTTCGTGTGCGTCTCTGACCATCTGCACGGCACGCACCCGACCCACGAGACGTGGACCTTCCTGACCTGGGTCGCCGCCGCGACGTCTCGGGTGCAGGTGGTGCCGAACGTCCTCGGCCTGCCCTACCGGGCGCCGGCGGTGCTGGCCAAGATGGCCGAGAGCCTCCAGCGCCTGTCGGGCGGCCGGCTCGTGCTCGGATACGGGGCGGGCGGGATGGACGCCGAGTTCGCCGCCTTCGGGCTCGACGTGCGGTCGCCCGGCGCCAAGGTCGAGGCCCTCAAGGACGCCCTCACCATCCTCCATGGCACCTGGGCCGGCACGCCGTTCACCCACGACGGGCCGCAGCTCGCCGTGCGGGACGCCGCCATCGAGCCGAAGCCGGTCCGGCGGATCCCGATCTGGATCGGCGGCAACGGCCCCAAGGTGCTCGCCCTCACCGGGCGCCTCGCCGACGGCTGGCTGCCGTCGGTGCCGTTCGCCCCGCCCGAGGTGATCCCCGAGCGCTCGGCGATCATCCTGCGGGCGGCCGAGGCCGCCCGCCGGTCCCGGGAGGACCTGACCTTCGTCTCCAACGTCGGCATCGCGGTCGGCCCCCGTCGGGACGACGGGTCGCTGGTCCGCGGGAGCGCCGAGGAGGTGGCCGAGCGGCTCGCCGCCTTCGGTGAGCTCGGCTTCGACGCCATCAACGTCTGGCCGGCGGGAGACGCCACCGAGCAGCGCCACCGGATTGCCGAGGAGGTCCTCCCTCTGCTGCGCTGACGGCTGGTCGGCGCCGATCTCGATGCTGCGCCAGGCTGGGCTCAGCGGCAGTCGACCGCGACCGACAGCGCGGCACAGACCTCCCGCATGCGGTCATCGCTCAGCCAGCCGAGGCGATCGACCAGCGCGGCGACGGAGACGCTCTCGACCGAGTCGAGGTTCACTGCGCTCGCCCGGGGAACCGGGTCGTCGCCAGGTGCGAGACGAACCTCGCTCGCCAGCCCCCGGATGTTCGTCGTGCAGGGTGCGATGAGGGCTCGCCGCAGGCGGGGGATGGCCACGTCCCGGCTGAGCACGACGACGGGGCGCCGGCCGACCTGCGGCAGCTCGCACCACCACACCTCGCCCCGACGAGGTTGGTCGGTCACGATGCGGCGGCAGCGTCGCGGAACGACGACAGGTCGCCCCACTCGTCGGGCACGTTCAACGGAACGTCGTCGTAGGCGGCGTAGGACGCGTCGACCTCGGCCCGCCGGTGCTGGCGCAGGAGGGCGTGGAGTGCCTCGTCGAAGAGGGCGGCGTCCGTGGCCGCCCCCGTCGCGGTGCGCGACTGCTCGAGCAGCGCTGCGTCGACGGTCGTGCTGACGCGTGTGCGAGCCATGGCATGACTATGCCACGGCAAGCCGTCGGCGCCAACGGGCGGCCGGCCGCGGCGTCAGCGGCCGTCGACGGCGACGACGAGGCGGAGCTCGATCGAGAGGCGGACGGCTCGGCGGCGGGCCGCCTTCGACGCCGCCGTCCACGCCCCGGCGTTCGCTCCACAGGTGCTGTCCGGGTCGCGGCGGGCCCCGTCGGCGACCGCCGCCATCGCAGCGATGGCGTCGCACAGCCCCGGGGGTGCGCCTGCGGGGGCGGTCGGGGCTTCGGGGCCCAACGGCGCCAGTGCCTCGGCCAGCGCGGCCGCATCGCCGTTCTCGACCGCGGCCTCGGCGCCTTCGAGGGCGTCGTAGCAGCGCTCGGCGACGTCCTCGCCGGGAAGGATGCCGGCGCTGTGGGGCGTGCTCAGGGTGTCGAAGAGCCAGGCGCTGCGGGCGTCGAGGTCCGAGCGGAAGCACCAGCGTTGGGTGGGGTCGTGCAGGAACAGCCAGATGTCGTTGACCACCATGTCGTCGTCGCGGGTGAGGAACGACGTGGTGGGCAGTCCGTAGCGGAGCTGGTGGCGTTGGCGGTCGAGGCTGGTGCCGTCGCCGAGGACGAGGGGCTGGACCACTTGCTGCAGCGGGATCCAGAGGTTGACCAGCATCAGCGCGGCGTCGTCGTTGTCCCCGTCGGGGGAGTGGTGGCGGAACAGGTCCGGTGCCCGGCCGTCCATGACCTGGGTCAGCGGGGTGCCGTGGACGTCCTGGTCGGCGTGCACCGACCGCGCCGCGGCGTGCCCGTTCATCCCCTTCATCCGGGGCCCAACCACTGAGCGGCCGTTCGGTCCACCCGAGCGCATGATCAGGCCCTCGTCGGCGACGTGGAGGACGGTGACGCTCCGGCCCGCGGCGAGGGGGAGGGTGGCGCCGTTCAGCGTGCCGCGGATCACGGCGGCGTCGTCGTCCTCGATGCGGCCGGCGACTCGGATCCGCTCGAGGGTCGCCTGCAGGTCGGCGAACCCGGAAAGGTCGGCCAGGTCGAAGCCCGAGGCCAACAGGTCGGGGGCGGGGGCGCCGGGTGCGGCGAGGTCCGTGGCCATGCACTCGTGGGTCACGAGGGTGTCGTCGGTGTACGGCCCGCCCCTCGTGCCGGCCCGCAACCGCCCGTCGTCGTCGGTGATCACCACCGACGGCGGCGTGAACCCCATCACGACCGGGACCTCGACCTCGGCGACCGTCATGGCGCGCACCGTAACGGACCGTGGCGCCCGCCCGCGGCCCGGGTGGCCCGGGCACCGCCCGACGTCGGGGCGGCGCTCAGCGGACGCGTCGGAACAGGTAGGCGAAGGGCGACCTCGTGTAGGCCACCCCCCGCCCGGTGCGGTGGAGCCCCCTCACCGAGGGCCAGACGAACGACGGCTCGAGGTCGACGTACGAGCCGGGGTACAGCGCGGCGGCCACCTCGATCACGTCGGCCACGGCGCCGAACAGCGGCCCGCGGGGCCCGACCGCCCGCTCCTGTTTCTCCCACAGTGTTCGGGTCCGGTCGAGCACGCGGAGAGGCTAGGTCGATCGCTTCGGCGCACGCGGCGGCGGGGACGAGCCGTGCGCCGGTCAGACTGCGGACGCGGGAAGGGCCTCTCGTCGGAGGTGGGGGCGGAGGGAGGCGGCGGCGACGAGGAGGGCGACCAGCGCGTAGGCGAGCCAGCGCTCGGCGCCGAGGCCGGCGCTGCTGCCGAGCTCCCGGGCGTTGGTGAGCAGGAGGAGGCCGCCGACGGCGACGCCCATGGGGCGGGGTGGGATGTGGCGGATCGACCAGGCGGCGACCGGTGCGGCGAGCATGCCGCCGAGGAGCATGGCGACGATGATCCCGAGGTTGAGGTCACCCTTGCCCACGGCCGCCACCAGGGACGTCACCGACACGGCGGCGACCGCGACCTCGGCGGTGTTCACCGATCCGACCGCGAAGCGCGGTGCGAGCTTCCGGCCCATCAGGAACGGGGTGACCACCGGCCCCCAGGCGCCGATCATGCCGTTGGTGATGCCGCCGGCGGTGGCCACCACCTCGACGCCCCGGTCGTTGAACGGCGGCATCTTGTCGGGGTCGCCGGCGAGGTCCTCGAACTCCTCGGGCTGCACCGTCACCGGCCGGCTGAAGCGCCAGAGGATGCGCAGGCCGATGACGCTCAGCAGCACGGCGAGCGCGGGCTTGATCACGTCGCCGTCGACGTTCGAGAGGATGGTCACACCGATGAGCGCCCCGAGCGCCCCGGGGATGGCCAGCTTCAGCACCAGCTTGTGGTCGATGTTGCGAAAGCGCCAGTGCGAGATCGCGGCGACGATGCCCGTGGCGACCTTGGCCAGGTTGACTGTGGTCGACACCGAGGCGGGCGACAGGCCCGTGCCGAGCAGGATGCTCGAGCTGGTCGGCCCGAAGCCCATGCCCAGGGCGCCGTCCACCAGCGAGGCGGTGAACCCGGCCAGCGCGACGAGGAGGAGGTCGTTCATGGCCACTAACCCTATCTAACCCACCCAGTAGGTGGAAAATCTCGGCTCCGGCGATGCCTACCGCGCGTACGGGCGAGCCACCACGAGGGAACGCAGCCACCAGTGGGCCCAACGAGGTTCATCCCCCTGCCGCTGCCACGTTCCCCGGAAGAATTGATTCCGTTCGTGCGCCGTTCGTGTCACTGTTGCGTACGGCAAGCGGCGGGGAACAAGGGGGTGGGGCAACCGTGGCCAAGGGATCTTCGATCGCCCGCCGGGGGTGGTGGCGGCTGAGCGTGGCCCTCGCGGCGACGCTCGGTGTTCTCGTCCCGGTCGGTGCTGATGCCCAGACGACAGCGCCCGGTACGCCGCCGGCCGGCGTCGGGCGGGAGGCAGCTGCACCGGAGATCGTGATCGGTCAGGACGATCGCCAAGCTGTCGACCCCAACCGCTACCCAAACACGCCGATCGGGTTCCTTGTGCCGCGGTGGGGCACTTCCGCTGACAAGTGCACGGGCTTCCTCGTCGCTCGGCGGTTCGTGCTCACCGCGGCCCACTGCCTGTACGACCCGGCGCGCGGGGGCAAGCCCGACGAGGTCTCGTTCGAGCCGAACAAGGACAACGCCTTCGACAACGCCGGCTGCACGACCAGGAACGGTCGCAACATGTTCGTCCTGCCGGGGTGGGTCGCCAATCCGCAGCCGAGCAGCGGGGCCGACCTCGCTGGCTTCTTCCTCGAGGAGTGCTCGCCCAACATCCTCGGCCAGACCGGCTGGTTCGGGATGGACAGCATCGAGTGGGAGGCCGGAGCGTTCATCCGGGGCTACCCGAACGACTTCAACTTCACCATGGCGGGGGCCACCGGTGTGATCGACGTCATGGGTGACAAAGTCGGCTTCTACAACATCGACACCGAGGAGGGTGAGAGCGGTGCTCCCGTGTTCATCGTGCGCGATCCTCCCGGCCCGAGCCCTCGCGGCCCCTACGCGATCATGGTCCACGCCGGCGCCGACGGGACGAGCCGCAATTACGGCACGAGGCTGACCAGCAACCGGATCCGCACCATCCGCCACTGGATCGACCGCGGCATCGTCCGTTAGGTCAGCTCTCGGCCGAGCGGCCCTCCCCGACGGACGACGCCGCGGAACGCTGGCCGGGTCCTCGCTGGTGTGGCCCGCGTATGGGTTCTCGAACGGCCCGTCGGTGATGGCGCTGGTGGGCACGGCGCCCGCGTCGTCGGCCGGGGCGGCGCGCTCGCCGTCGCTCCCTCAGGCGGCCGCGCCGGCCACGAGCACGCCGAGCACGAGCGCGACGATGAGGTGGCGACGCAGGTGGACGCCTCCAGCACGGCACGGGCGTCCCCCGCCACCCCCGTTAGGCTGGCGGCCCTTCGGGGCTGTAGCTCAGCTGGCTAGAGCACCTGCTTTGCAAGCAGGGGGTCGTGGGTTCGAGTCCCATCAGCTCCACTCGCTGTTGTGAGCTCCACAACAGACCTACGGATGATCGACGCCATCGTCGTCACGTGCGATTCACCGAGCGCCGGGGCCGAGTGATCGCCGACGCCTTCCATGAGTTCGCCCGCTCCCTACTGACCGCGGCCGAGGCCGACGGAGTTCGCGGCGGCCCGATCCCGGTATGGTCAGCTGGCCCGACAGCGACCGCTCGCGGCCACCGAGGACGGGTCGGCCGACCCCTGACCAGGAGCGACACGCCGGACCTGGAGCCCCGCGCTCTACCACGGGCCATGGGCGGCCCCCCAGCGACACGCAGGTGCGGGCGGTAACGGCTAGGTTGCGGTGGCCACGTGGGCACAGAGGGGGCGGGTCATGGAGCGGATCGGGCGACCAGCGGTTCTTCGTCGGGTCGGTGTGTTGGTGCTCGCCGCGCTGGTGGCCACGATGTGGGTAGTGGCGGCCCCGGCGGCGCCTGTCGCGGCGGACGAAGCGCCCCCCGTGTTCGACCTGAAGTGGGGCACCTGGGGCCAGGGCGGCGGCCAGTTCAACGGGCCGACCGGGGTGGCGGTGGACAGCAGCGGCAACGTCTACGTCACCGATTGGGGCAACGGTCGGGTCCAAAGTTCACCTCCGCCGGCACGTTCGTCACGACATGGGGCACCCTCGGCTACGGCAACGGCCAGTTCAGGTCGCCGAGCGGGGTGGCGGTGGACAGCAGCGGCTACGTCTACGTCACCGACGAGGAAGGGTGGGGGGTCCAGAAGTTCACCTCCACCGGCACCTTCGTCACGAAATGGGGCCAGATAGGCACCGGCAACGGCCAGTTCAACTACCCGGGCGGGGTGACGGTGGACAGCAGCGGCAACGTCTACGTCGCCGACACCGGCAACCACCGCATTCAGAAGTTCACCTCCACCGGCGTGTTCGTCACCACATGGGGCAGCGAAGGCACCGGCAACGGCCAGTTCTCTGAGCCGGGCGGGGTGGCGGTGGACAGCAGTGGCAACGTCTATGTCGCCGACACCGGCAACAGGCGGGTCCAGAAGTTCACCTCCACCGGCGCCTTCGTCGCCAAATGGGGCAGCGAAGGCACCGGCAACGGCCAGTTCTCTAACCCGGGGGCGGTAGCGGTGGACGGGTCCGGCAACGTCTACGTCGCCGACTCGGGCTTCTTCGATTACGACGAGGAGAACCCCGGCGGCCACCGGGTCCAGAAGTTCACCTCTACTGGCACGTTCGTCACGACATGGGGCACCGTCGGCGGCGGCAACGGTCAGTTCTATTTGCCGCGCGGGGTGGCGGTGGACAGTAGCGGCAAGGTCTACGTCGCCGAGGTAGCCAACCACCGCGTCCAGAGGTTCCGGCCTGCTGATGCCGTCGATCCGACGGTCGATCTGCGTGTCCCGGCCGCGGGTGCGGTGTTCGAGGTGGGGGCAGCGGCGTTCGCGGACTTCTCGTGTGATGACGCGGGCGGGTCGGGGCTCGACACCTGTGTCGGGACGGTGGCCGATGGGGCGGCTATCGACACCGCGACCGGCGGGGAGCGCACGTTCACGGTGACTGCCACCGACCACGACGGGAACGAGACGGTCGTCTCCCACTCCTATGTGGTGCGTGACCCGGTCCCGGGGGTGTCGGGGACGGTCACGTCGTCGGGTTCGGGGGCGCCGGTGGGGGGTGCGTGGGTGGCGGTGTTGCGCGCCTCGGACTTCTCGATCGAGGCGGGGGCGGTCGCTGATGGTTCGGGGAACTTCTCGGCTGCGGTTGCTCCGGGGTCGTACTTCTTGTTCCTGGTGGATCCGTCGGGGGCGCACACGGCGGGGTTCGGTGATGCGCCGTCGATGGTGACGGTGTCGGCGACGGCGACGCACAAGACGCAGGCGCACCCGCAGATGGTGTCGTTGCGGGGTTCGTTGGCGGGGACGGTCACCGAGGCGGGTTCTGGTGAACCGATCGGGGGGGGGCGTGGGCGTTGTCGTTGAGCGGCGCGATGGAGAGCACGGGGGCGCTCGAGTTGTTGAGCACCGCTGATGGTTCGGGGGTGTTCTCGTTGGCGGGGTTGCGGGCCGGGAACCACTACCTGGCGGCGGTGGACCCCTCGGGCGGTCATGAGACCCGGTTCTTCCCGGCTCGCCGAACCTCCCTGATGCGAGTCAAGTCGCAGTCACGGCGGGCCATGCCACACCGGTGGACATGGCGCTGCCGGCCCAGGCGGTCGCAGGGACGGGGGCGGTCGTGTCGGGGACAGTGACCGAGGAGGGCACCGGTGCCCCGCTGTCGGGGGTGCGGGTGGTGGCGTTGCGGGCATCGGATTACGCGATGGTTCGAGGGGCGACGACGAACGGGTCGGGGGTGTACAGCCTGGATGTGCCTGCCGGGGGCTACAAGCTGGCCATCTTCGACTCGACGGGGCTGCACGCCATGGAGTGGTTCGACGACCTTCCTTCGACCGACCTGGGTAGCGCAGTCACGGTCACCGCACCGGGGGTGGCAGACGCCGCGCTCGATGCCACCACCGGCACCCTCACCGGAGGTGTCCTCAACGACCCCGCGGATGACCCGGCGGAGGGACCGGTGCAGGGTGCGTGGGTGGTCGCCATCGGCCCCAACGGCATCGCCGGCGGGGCCGTCACCCGCAGCGACGGCATCTACGAGATCACGGGGTTGGCCCCGGGGACGTACCGGGCGACCATCGCGGACCCCAACGGGGGCCGCACCCAGGAGTACTTCGACAACAGTCCTGACTACGACGGGGCAACACCCTTCAACATCACCGCGGGCGCCACACGCTACGCCGGCGCGAACCTCTCCAGGGCGCCGTTGACCAACGACGACTTCGCGGGCGCCGAGGACATCACGGGGGCCACCGGCGGCGCGTCGGGCTCGAACGTGCGGGCCACCGAGGAGCCCGGGGAACCGAACCACGCCTGGCCCGGTGACGGGTCGATCTGGTACCGCTGGACGGCACCGGCGAACGGCAGGGCCCACTTCACCACCTGCGGGAGCGACTTCGACACCACGCTCGCGGCCTACACCGGCACCGAGGTCGACGACCTCGGACTCGCCGCGTCCAACAACGACGCCTACGACAACAGATGCGGCGAGGACTCCGCGCAGAGCTGGGCGTGGTTCCAGGCCACCGAGGGCGTCGCCTATCACATCGCGGTCGACGGCACCGACAACGCCCGCGGCCACGTGATCCTGAGCTGGTCGCTCGAGCGGGCCCCCAACGATGACTTCGTCGACGCCCAGGTCCTCACCGGGCCCACCGGCACCACGTCGGGCTCGACCACCCCCGCGAGCAAAGAGCCCGGGGAACCGGACCACGCCTTCGCAGACGGTGAAGCCTCGATCTGGTACCAGTGGACCGCACCATCGAACGGCACCGTCACTTTCACCACCTGCGGGAGCACCTTCGACACCGTGCTCGCGGCGTACACAGGCCCCGCCGTGGACGACCTCACCTTCGTCTGGTTCAACGACGACGGCACCTGCCCTGCACACACCCAACGCAGCGTCATGCCCTTCGCGGCCACCGCAGGCGTCACCTACCACATCGCCGTCGACGGCTACGACAACGCCCGCGGCGATGTGACCCTGAACTGGTCGATGACCTAACCACGGGACGACCCACCGGCCAGGTGGGGAAGGGCCCGACTGCAACCCGGTGGAGGCCCACCACACACTCGCAGAAGCAAGCCGACCAGTCCCAGTACCTGCAGGGCTCATCGACTGCTTCCAGCGCACTTCCCGCACCTCCTGCGGTCGGTGCCGCCGGCCGGGCGTACCTGGCCGAGCTGCCCACGAGGCGTCGGCATGGTGACGGCGGGGACCCGGGCGTTTCGAGCCCGCGGCCCGGTGGCTGCCCAGGCTCCGTGTGCACGGGTAGGTCACGGCTGACCCTTCCGCCCGAGGGGTGACCATCAGCGGCCCGGGCGCACGGCTGAGAGCGGCCCTCGTTCACGGGGCCCGGGTCGGATCCCATGAGGCGTCGGGCGGCGCGTCCTGCCAGGTGCAGACACAGGCCTCGTTGCCCTCGGCGTCGGCCACCACCCACCACGCCGGCGCGAACCGGTCGGTGAGCAGGCGTCCGCCGGCGGCGACTGCGGCCGCCACCCGCGGCTCGGCATGGTCGTCGGGCACGTTCACGTCGACGTGCAGGCGGCTCCGCCCGGGGCGGGGCGCGTCCATCCGCTGGAACCAGACCGTCGGACCGACGCCACGCGGGTCCACCAGGTCGTCACCCTGCTCGCGATAGCCCAGCAGGGCCTTCCAGAACGGGCGGATGGCGTCGGCGTCCAGCGTGTCGATGGCGACGTCGGACGTCTGCACCACCGCGGGCTCGGGGGTCGCCCCGGCCTCACCGGCCAGCTGCGAGATCGTGCGCGCGAGGGCCACGTCGGCGCCGGAGAGCCCGCCGGTGTCGTGGGTGGTGAGGGCCACGTGCACGCGGCCAGGCCAGCGCAGGTCGACGTCGGGGTGGTGGCCGGCGGCGTCGGCCGCCACCGCGATCTCGCCGACCAGGGCGGCGCCGGCGGAGAACCCGGGGGCCACGAAGTCGGCGTGCAGCGCCCGCACGATAACCCGCCAGTCGGCGAGGGTCTCGTCGGCGGCGATCTCGGCCTGGGTCACGGGCGTGTAGCGGGCCATGCCACAGTCAACCACCCACCTCCGCTCGCGACCCCCCAACTCGAGGTCACGCTGGTCAGCGCCGGCGGCGGCCCTCGACCACGAAGCCGACGACGCTGCGCACGAGCAGGATCGCCCCGGCGACGAGCACCCACGTGCCCACGGCGAACCCGGCCAGCACGAGCACGCCGCCGGCGCCGATGCCGGCGGGCCAGAGGGACTGCGTCGGCAGGTAGAGGTGGTCGGGGGCGTCGCCCTCCTCCTGGGCGTTCAGCGCCTCGCGGGTCGGGTCGGCGTGGCTCGCCAGGTAGACGGCGTAAGTGGCGGTGAGCAGGAAGGCGCCGTAGAGCAGGACGATGCCGGCGGCCTCGCCGCCCGTGACCGCGTAGAGCGTGCCGATCACGAAGAGGCCGACGCTGATCCCGCCGAAGACGTGGGTCTCGTGGGGCCAGGCCTTGATTCTCGAGGCAATACCCCCCGGCGCATCTCCAACAACAGGCCGGGGGGTATTGCCTCGAGTTCGGTCGTCAGCGGTAGTCACGGCTCAGGTCTCGTCGCCACCGGACCCCTCGGTCTCCTGACCGGCGCCCACGCCGATGGGGCGGCGCTCGTCGCGGTGGCCGACGGCCGGGTTGTCGGGGTGGTTGAGGTCCCAGACCGGGCGCTCGGAGCGGATGGAAGGCAGGTCGTCGAAGTTGTGGGGCGGGGGCGGTGACGAGGTGTACCACTCGAGGGTGTGGGCGTCCCACGGGTTGGGGTCGTTCGCCGGCGGCCGCCGCAGCGTCCGGATCACGTTCCACAGGAACGGCAGCGTCGACAGGCCGAGCAGCGCCGAGCCGAGGGACGAGATCTGGTTGAGCCCGGTGAAGCCGGCGTCGGGGCTGTAGTCGGCGACCCGCCGCGGCATGCCCTCGAGCCCGAGCAGGTGCTG
Organism: uncultured Microthrixaceae bacterium; assembly: GCA_964649545.1. Lineage (GTDB taxonomy): Bacteria > Actinomycetota > Acidimicrobiia > Acidimicrobiales > DATDAH01 > JAEUJM01. The sequence continues at coordinate 28,237 of CAZYPY010000025.1, forward strand.
CACGAAGAAGGTCAGGTTGAAGCCCACGAACATCAGCCAGAACTGCACCTTGCCCAGCGCCTCCGAGAGCCGCCGGCCGGTGAACTTCGGGAACCAGTAGAAGATCGCCGAGTAGATCG
>CAZYPY010000026.1:0-28131 GCA_964649545.1 uncultured Microthrixaceae bacterium
TGCGCTCGGGGTCGGTGACGACCATCCAGTTCCAGTCCTGGGTGTTCGACGCCGAGGGCGCCTGCATCCCGATCTCGATGCACTCCTGGATGACCTCCCGCTCGACGGGGCGCTCGAGGTCGAGGCGCTTGCGGACCGCCCGCGTGGTGGTGAGCAGCTCGTCGGGGGTCAGGTCAAGGGTCACCCCGTCAACGTACGCGGCCTACCAGTGCTCCCAGTGGAGGATCCGGTCCATGGGCAGTCGCGACGCCGGCTTGAAGTCGGTGCCCTTGGTGTAGGCGACGGGAAAGAGGCCGACCTGGGTGTACCGGTCGTACTCGATGCCGAGGAGCTCGGCCGCCTCGCGCTCCTTGGGGAGGTGCAGCGTGGTCCACGCGCTGCCGAGCCCCCGCTCGCGCAGCGCCAGCATGAAGCTCCAGACCGCCGGCAGGACCGAGCCGAAGTAGCTGGCCACCGCGAAGTTGTCGCCGCCCTCGACGCGGCCCCGCTGGCAGACGATCACCATGGCCGGCACTTCGTGCAGGTGCTCGGCCAGGTAGTCGGAGGAGGACTTCACCTTCTGCATGCGCAGGCCCCGAGGATCGGTGCCGGTGTACGGCTCGTCGGGGACGTCGCCGTATGCCGCCGCGTACCCCGGGCGGTAGAGGTCGGCCAGCGCCTGCTTGGTCGCGGACTCGGTCACCACCACCCAGTGCCACCCCTGGCTGTTCGAGCCGGTGGGCGCCTGCACGGCGATCTCGATGCACTCGGCGATCACCTCGCGCTCGACCGGCCGCACGAGGTCGAGGCGCTTGCGTACCGCGCGCGTGGTGGTCAGCAGCTCGTCGGCGGAGAGGTTGAGGCGCATGCCCGCAACCTACGCCTCGTCGCGCCCTCCCACGAAGGCCTGGCGTGGCGGCGCGAGCCGCCGGGAGGGAGCTCGACGTTGCGGAGCGGAGCGGAGCAGCGGGAGGGTCGAACCGGATGCCGAAGGCCGCCCGACGAAGGAGGGCGACGGCGAGCAGGCCTACAGGGCGGAGACCTGGCGGGCGGCGCCGCCCTCGATGCGGCGGACCCGCTCACGGGGCAGGATGTGCCAGAGCTGCTCGACGGCCTGGTCCCAGACCTTGAGGAGCTCGGCGCCGCGGAGGGACTCGGTCTTCTCGACGTGGCGCTCGACCAGCCAGCGCAGCTCGACGAGGGCGTCGGGCTCGGGCCGGATGGCCTCGACCAGATCGGTGTTGATCCGCGACATGAGGCGCTCGGCCTCCGGGTCCCACACGAAGGCCTGGCCGCCGGTCATGCCGGCGCCGAGGTTGGAGCCGACCCGGCCGAGCACGACGACCGTGCCGCCGGTCATGTACTCGCAGCAGTGGTCGCCCACGCCCTCGACGATGGCCAGCGCCCCCGAGTTGCGGACGGCGAAGCGCTCGCCGACCGAACCGGCGACGAACAGCTCGCCGCCGGTGGCGCCGTACAGGCAGGTGTTGCCGGCCAGCACCGGTGAACCGGCGGCGCTGCCCATGACCCCGGAGGCGTCGTCGGCGGGCGGGCGCACGACGATCGAGCCACCGCCCATGCCCTTGCCGACGTAGTCGTTGGCCTCGCCGACGAGCTCGAGCTCGACGCCGTGGGTGATGAACGCGCCGAAGCTCTGGCCGGCGGACCCTTCGAACCGCAGGCGGGCCGTGCCGAGCGGTGGGAGCGTGCCGTACTCGAGGGCGATCGCCCCCGAGAGCGCAGCGCCGACGGCGCGGTCCTTGTTGCGGATGGCGTAGTAGAGGTCGATCTCGTCGCCGTCCCACACCCGCTGGAACGCGTCGGCGAGGACCTCGTCACCCAGTTCGGAGCGGGGGTCCTGCAGCTCGACCCGCTCGACGAAGCGACGCGGCTCGTCGAGGTGCTCGGGTGGGGCGATCAGCGGGCTGAGGTCGAGCGCGTCGGCGCGCTCGTCGCCGGTGGCGCGCTGGCGGAGCAGCTCGACCCGGCCCACGGCCTCGTCGAGGCTGCGCAGGCCGAGCTGGGCCAGGTAGCCGCGCACCTCCTCGGCGATGTACAGGAAGTAGGCGGCCACGCCCTCGGGGGTGCCGGTGAAGTTGGCCCGCAGGTGGGGACGCTGGGTGGCGACGCCCGGTTTGCACGTGTCGCGGTGGCAGGCCCGCAGCATGATGCAGCCCTCGGCGATCATCGCCGCGGTGCCGAACGAGAACTCGTCGGCGCCCATCAGCGCGGACACGATCACCTGGCGGCCGTTGAGGAAGCCGCCGTCCACCCGCAGCCTGACCCGGCCCCGGAGGCCGTTGTCGACCAGCGAGCGCTGGCAGTCGGCGAGGCCGATCTCCCAGGGGAGGCCGGCGTGCTTGATCGACGAGAGCGGGCTGGCGCCGGTGCCGCCGTTGGCGCCGCTCAGGTGGACGATGTCGGCCAGCGCCTTGACACAGCCGGCGGCGATGGTGCCGACGCCGTCCTCGGCCACCAGCTTGACCGACACCTCGGCGGCGTTGACCTGCTTGAGGTCGAAGATGAGCTGGGCGAGGTCCTCGATCGAGTAGATGTCGTGGTGCGGCGGCGGCGAGATCAGGCCGACGCCGGGCTGGGTGTGGCGCAGGCGGGCGATCTCCTCCGACACCTTGTGGCCCGGGAGCTGGCCGCCCTCACCGGGCTTGGAGCCCTGGGCCATCTTGATCTGCAGCTCGTCGGCGTGGGCGAGGTACTGCGGGGTCACGCCGAAGCGCCCCGAGGCGATCTGCTTGATCTTCGAGTTCTTGTCGTCGCGGCCCTGGCCCCGGGTGAAGAACCGGTAGGGGTCCTCGCCGCCCTCGCCGCAGTTGGACCTGCCCCCGATCAGGTTCATGGCCTGGGCCAGGTTCTCGTGCGCCTCACGCGACAGCGAACCGTGGGACATCGCGCCGGTGGAGAAGCGCTTCACGATCTCCGAGGCGGGCTCGACCTCCTCGAGCGGGACTGGGTCGCCGGCGGGCACGAGCTCGAGCAGGTCGTGCAGCTCGGCGGTGGGCCGCTCGTTCACGAGACGGGCGAACTCGTCGTAGGCGTCGTTCGACTCGCTCTTGATGGCCCGCTGGAGCAGGTGGGCCAGCCTCACGTCGGCCTCGGCGCGCTCGGTGGCCCGCTCCTCGCCGTCGTCGTGCATGGGTGGCACGTCCTTGACGAGGGTGAGGCTGTTGAGGGCGGCCACGACGTCCTTGTCGTGGGTGTGGTACTCGCCGCCCTTGCGGTCGCGGTAGAAGCCGGGGGAGGCGAGCTCGCCGCTGGCGTGGTTGGCCAGCGCGTCGGCGCCGAGGTGCTCCCAGCCGATGCCGCCGACGACCGAGGCGGTGCCCCGGAAGCAGCGGTCGACGACCTCGGGGCCGAGGCCGATGACCTCGAAGATCTGGGCGCCACGGTACGAGTCGACCGTGCTGATGCCCATCTTCGACAGCACCTTGAGCACGCCGGCCTCCATGGCCGCCTCGAAGCGGTTCTGGGCCTCGGGGCTGATGGCGGCCTCGTCGTCGCTGGCGTCGGCCTCGGCGCCCACGGTCTGCAGGGCCAGACGGGGGCAGATGGCGTCGGCGCCGTAGCCGAGGAGCGCGGCGACGTGGTGGACGTCACGGGCGTCGTCGGCCACCGACACGATGCTCGTGAGCGAGCGCAGCGACCGGTCGATCAGGCGGTGGTGGATCGCACCGACGGCGAGGAGCGAGGGGACCGGGGCCCGCTCGGCCGAGACGTCGACGTCGTCGACGACCAGGATGTCGGCGCCGCCGCGCACGGCCGACTCAGCCTCGGTGGCGAGGCGCTCGACCGCGGCCTTCAGCCCCAGCGGGCCCTCGCTCACCGGGAAGGTGGCGTCGAGGGTCACGACGGGGAAGTCGGCCAGGTCGTCGCGCTCGAGCTCGGCGATGGCGTCGGGGTAGAGGAAGAACGACTCGAGGCGGACGAGGCGGGCGGCCTCGGCGTCCTCGGAGAGCAGGTCGGCGCGAGGGCCGAGCACGGTCTCGAGGCTCATGACGAGGCGCTCGCGCAGCGGGTCGATGGGCGGGTTGGTGACCTGGGCGAAGCGCTGGCGCAGGTAGTGGTGCACGGGGCGGGGGCGGCCCGCCAGCGGGGGCAGCGGCGCGTCGTCGCCCATGGAGAAGGTCGGCTCGTAGGCGTCGTTGGCCATGGGCCGCAGCACCATGGCGAGCTCCTCCTTCGTGTAGCCGTGGACGGCCTGGCGGAACTCGAGGTCGGCGGGCGGCTCCTGCACGGGCTCGCCGACGGGCAGGTCGTAGAGGCCCTCGAAGGCCCAGTGGGCGTAGGGCGCCGCCGCGGCGAGGCGCTCCTTCAACTCGTCGTTCTTCTGCACCCCGCGCGTCGGGTCGACGAACAGCATCTGGCCCGGGCCGAGGCGCCCCCGTTCGACGGTGCCGTGGCCGCTGATGTCGACCGCCCCGACCTCGGAGGCGCACATCACGAGGCCGTCCTCGCAGATCGAGTAGCGCAGCGGGCGCAGGCCGTTGCGGTCGAGGGTGGCGCCGACGCCCACGCCGTCGGTGAACACGACGCCGGCGGGGCCGTCCCACGGCTCCATGAGGGTGGCGTGGTAGCGGTAGAAGCCCCGCACCTCGGGGTCGAGCTCGCTGGCGTTCTCCCAGGCCTCGGGCACGAGCATGGCCATGGCGTGGCGGATGTCGCGTCCGCCGCGGGTCAGCAGCTCGACGGCCTCGTCGAGCTTGCCGGAGTCGGAGTCCTCCGGGTCGAGGAGGGGGCGGAACAGATCCTCTGGGCCCAGGCCGGCGGCCTCGGTGCCCAGACGGGCCCGGGCCAGCATGCGGTTCTCGTTGCCCTGGATGGCGTTGATCTCGCCGTTGTGGCAGAGGTTGCGGAAGGGCTGGGCCCGTTCCCACGTCGGCAGCGTGTTGGTGGAGAAGCGCTGGTGGAAGATCGTGAAGGGGGCGGTGAAGCGCTCGTCCTGGAGGTCCACGTAGAAGTCCCGCAGATGGTCGGCCGGGGTCAGGCCCTTGTAGACGATCGTCCGGAACGAGCAGGACGCCACGTACACGCCGGGCGTCTTCGCGATGCGCCGGCGCAGGCGGTAGGCCCGGATCTCGTCGGCGGAGGGGTGGCCGGCTCCCTCGGGGGTGCCGTCGCCGTTTCGGAACACGACCTGGAGGATCTCGGGCTTGCTCGCGGCGGCGATGGCCCCGAGGTGCGACTCGTCGGTCGGCGGCACCCGCCAATCGACGAGGTCGAAGCCCTCCGTGGCCAGCGCCGCCTCCACCGCGGCCCGGGGGTCGTCGCCCTTGACGAAAAGGGTGGCCACGCCGTTGCCCTCGCCGAAGATGGCCGCGGGGATGGGCAGCAGCACACCGCACCCGTCCGACGTCAGCGCGTCGGCGGCCACCGCGCCGCGGTGCTTCACGTTGGCCAGGCCGTCGAGGGCGGCAGTGACGATGTCCCGCGAGGATCGGCCCTTGGCGTCGGCCACGAAGCCGATGCCACACGCGTCGAGCTCACGCATCTCACGTCCTCCGGTTTCCGTACAGGCAGGGTCGAACAGGAGCCGGTGACCGGAGCGCTACGTCTCGTCGCTGAGGACGTTCAAGCGGCGCCGTTGCCCAGATGCCCCGGCCGGAGGCGAACGAAGATGCTAGCGCACGGGGACGCCGGAGCGCATGGTCGGGGCCACGGGTCGTGACCGCACGGTGACGCGCTCGACATCGGGGGGTCGGGTCGAGGTGGGTCGCGTCACGAGAAGCGTCCGGTGCACCACACCTGCCCGTTGGCGTCGACGAGGGAGACGGCGGCGATGTCGCCACCGCCTCGGGGCCGAAGGCCGGCGAGGTGCTCACGAGGGTGACGGGATCGACGTGGTCGACCGGTCGGGCTCCCCGCCGCCGGAGGTGATCCAGGGCGAGGTTGCGGGTGATCGTGAGCAGCCAGGTGTGCACCGCCCCGCGCCGGGGGTCGTAGGCGCCGGCGCGGCGCCAGGCGCGCACGAAGGCCTCCTGGGCGATGTCGGCGGCCTCTCCCTCGTCCCCGACCACGGTGAGGGCCACGCTCGCGCCGGTCGGGGCCGGAGCGTCGGCGGTCGCGGCCGCCGTCGTGTCGCTGCTACTGCCGCTGCTGCTGCTGCTGCTGTCGTCGTCGTCGCCGTAGCCCGAGCTCGGGCCGCAACTGGCGAGCACCAGGCAGAGGGCCACGGCAGCGGCGGCGGTCAGGAGGGTCGTGCGCTTCATCAGGGTTCCTTTCGTGGATGTCGAGAGGAACTACGGGCGGCGGCCGCGGAGGGATTGGGGAGATCGAGGATTTCTTTCCCGTATGACGAGCGCCGCGCTCAGAGGGGCCAGCGCTGCCGGCGCTTGGCGTCCCTACGGGTGGGGCCGGCGGCCCAGGCCCGGCGCCACTTCGCCACCTCGGGGCCGGCGAGGGTGGGGTTGGCACGCCGGTGGGCGCGGATCCGGGCCTCGTACCAGTTGGTGGCGGTCTCGTCGGCGAGGGCGGCGACGGCGTCCTCGATGCGGGCGGCGAAGCGGCGGGAGTCCTCGCCCTCCTCCGGTCGCAGCGGGTCGCCGAAGGTGACCGTGGTGGACGAGGGGGTGGGCAGCTTGGCGCCCTTGCGCAGGATGCGGCCGGTGCCTTGGAGGTGCACCGGCACCACGGGGACACCGCAGCGCAGCGAGAGGTAGGCGGCGCCGCCGCGGAAGGGCTGGCCCCAGCCGTCGGGGCTGCGGCCGCCCTCGGGGAAGATGAGCATGCTCCAGCCGTCGTCGATGAGCTCGGCGGCCTGGTCGGCCGAGCGGCGCGTGACCTTCTTGCGCTCGACGGGGATGGCCCCGATGGTCAGCGCCGACAGCGCGCTCGTGACCCGGTTCGTGAAGAAGTAGTCGGCGCCGGCGCCGACGAACAGCTTGTGCCGCCACGGCTCGGGGATCGACGTGAGCATGAGCGGCGTGTCGAGGTGGCTGTGGTGGTTCGGGGTGAAGATCACCGGGCCGTCCACGTCGGCCAGGCGGTCACCGCCGCGCCGGTCGGGCTGGGCCAGCACCGCAGCGGCGGGGCGCATGACGCCCTCCACCAGGGCCAGGCGGGCGATGCGGGCCGGGTAGCGGCGGGCCCAGTCGGTGTCGTAGTCGGCGCCGACCTTGCTGGGGCGCTCGACGGGCTCGACCGTCTCGGGCGTCGTCGGGGCGGTGATCGGGAAGGACTGCTTGCGCAGCCAGCCCGAGACCGCGGCGCGCGGGTTGGGCACGCCGCCGTACGACCGGCCCCGGGACACGAGCGGGGAGGGCATCAGCGGGGCTCGCTCACGCCGCTCACGACACGTCCGCCATGAGGATGGGCGGGTTGTGGAAGTGGGTGATGGTGGCGTCGCGGCCGACCACGTCGGACGCCATCTCGAGGGCGTCCTGGAGCGTCGACGCCGGCTTGAAGCCGAGCCGCCGCACCGCCCGGGTGTCACCGCCGACGATGATGGTGGCCCCCAGGTGCTTGAGGGCGTGGCTGCCCCAGTACCACATGTAGAACGGGTGGACGCCGTGGTAGGCGTACGACGTCCGGTACAGGTGGCGGTACCACTCGTCCTCGGCGAAGTCCTTCTCGAACTTCGCCTCGAGCTCGACCGGGTCGGTCGTCTCGGCCAGCACCTGCTCGAAGAAGTCGATGTAGCTCGGGTGGTGGACGGGGTGGAACTCCCACGGCGTGGGGTGGCTCATGATGAGCACGCCGCCCTCGCGCACCAGAGGCCGGCCCTTGTACATGTTGAAGAAGTACCCGAGGCCCAGGCACATCACGAGGATCGGGTTCATCACCGAGTTCACGTTGTACGGGCAGATGTAGGGCAGCCCCATGGTGAGGATGTCCGTCTGGCCCTCCACCGGCACGAGCTGCTGGCGGTAGACGTCGGCGGTGGTGAGCTTGTGCACCGCCTCGATCTCGCCGGCGTGCACGCCGGTCATGCCCATCGGCGCCCGCCAGCCGTTGAACACCGAGCGCTTGGCCTTCGACGGCATGCGCTTCAGGCCCTTGGACATGGCGAGGAAGCTGGCCCGGTCCTTGGCGCTCCACTCCCACTCGCGCTTCTGCAGCACGCTCATGGGGCCCTCGGTGCCGAACACGTTGTTGTTCACCGTGGTCTCGATCTGGAAGATCTTCACGCCGGCGTCGCGGATGACCTTGCCCATGCGCCAGTTGGCGGAGTGCAGGGCGGAGTGCTCCTGGTCCATGAACGACGTCGAGTGCTGCATCGTGTGCACGTTGTGGTGGTGGCGCAGGCTGCGGTAGCTGGCCAGGCCGGTGGCGGTGCTCTTGTGGCCGCCGTCCATCGAGACGAGGTTGATGTTCACGTAGACGACGAGGTCGCTCTCGGCCGCCCGCTTGGAGATCTCCACCTCCTCGCCCTTCTCGGTCTCACCGAGGAAGGCGAGGTTGTCTCGGTCCTCGGCGTCGAAGTTGTAGAGCAGGCCGTCGGGGGCGAAGGCGTCGTAGACCCGGTCGCCCACGGCGTGGCGCAGCTCGGCCTCGGTCATGCGCCGGTGCAGGGCGAGCGCGGCGATGAGGTGGACGTCGTCGACGCCGGCCTCGGCGGCGAGGTCGAGGACCGCCTCGATGACCCGCTGGCGGATGTCGGGCCGGCGCATCTGCGGCAGCGGCAGCGAGATGTCGTCGAAGGCGATCGTGAGCTTCATGCCCGGGAACAGCAGGGCGCGGAGGGGCTCCTTGTCAATCGGGTTCTCCAGGGCGTCGCGGATGGCGCCGTCGGGGTCCTTCAGGGCCTTGAGGGGCTCGGCGGCGTAGATCACCCGCGAGCGGCCGGCGGGCAGGCGCTCGAGGCGGAACCCCTCGCCGTGGTGGAACAGGATCGGCGGGGTCGACTTGTCGACCTCCAGCACGAAGCCGGGACGCGGATTCACGATGCGCTCCTGTTGAGGGACGTCATTGCTCTCGTTCCTTCTCGTCTCGGAGGTCGAAGGCGACCTTCACCGCGCCGCGGGCGCCGGCGGTGGCGGCGTGCTCGATGGCGTCGCGGAAGCGGCGCAGGGGATAGGTGGCCGAGACCAGTCGGCCGAGGTCGGCCTCGGCGGCCAGCTCGAAGGCCAGGTCGAAGGTGCGGCGGCGCTCGCCGCCGGGCAGCGTCTCGGTGCCGTAGGTGTAGGCGCCCACGAGCTCGATCTCGCGGTGCCAGAGGCCGGTGAGGTCGATCGACACCTGGCCGGGCATGCCCGCCACGACCACCCGGCCCCGCGGGCGCACGATGGCGAGGGCGTCGGCCAGGCTCTCGGCGCTACCGACGCAGTCGACCACCACGTCGGCGCCGCCGGTGAGGCGCTCGATGTCGCCCTCGTCCTCGCCGCGGCTGATGGCCAGGGTGCCGGCGAGGCGGCGGACGGCCCGGCGGACCTCGCCCGGCTCGGCGACGCGGTCGGCGCCCATGGCCCTGGCCAGCGCCTTCTGGTCGGGGTGCTTGGCGGTGGCCAGCAGCTGGGCCGGCGGCGACCAGCGGCGCAGGGCGGCGACGGTGAGCAGGCCGAGGGTGCCGCTGCCGAGGACGACGACGGTGTCGTCGGGGCCGGCGTGCGCGGCGAGGGCTCCGTGGATGGCGCAGGCGGCGGGCTCGACCATGACCGCGGCCTCGTCGCTCATCGCGTCGGGCACCTCGTGGAGCTGGCTGCGGTGGGCGACCATGAACGTCGACCAGCCGCCGCCGGTGTCGCAGCAGAAGCCCGTCTGCAGGCCGGGCTCGAGGCGGCCGAAGGCGATGCGCTCGCAGTTGCCGAGGTCGCCGCGGGCGCAGGCGTCGCACACCGGGTCGATGGCGCGGGTGACGCAGCCGAGTACCGGCTCGAGTACCACCCGGGTGCGGTCGTCGAGCTCGCCCACCACCTCGTGGCCGGGCACGAAGGGGAACGACACGATGGGCTCGAAGTAGCGGGACGAGGCGCCGTCGATGGTGGCGAGGTCGGAGCCGCAGATGCCGGCGAGGCGGGGGCGCACGACGACCCAGTCGGGGCCGGGGAGCTCGGGCGGGTCGACGTCGTCGAGCTGGAGGGGCCCGACGCGCACGCCGCGCCCGGGCAGGAGGCCGCCGGCGACCTTGGCCGCAGCGAAGCGGGGGACGTCCCGCTCGAACACGAGGGCCTTCATCGCCGCCCCTTCCCGGCCTTGGCGCCCGAGGACGACGGCTCTCTGTTCATGACCGACTCGAGCAGGCTCGGGCCGGTGGCGCCGCGACGGCGAGCCAGTGGCAGCGGGGGCCTCGGCCCGCCCGGGGCCTTGTCGAAGTGCTCGACCAGCCAACCCCGCTTGCGGGCGAGGGCGGCGAGACGGGTCTCCGGGTTGACCGCCACGGGGAAGCCGACCGCCTCGAGCATGGGCAGGTCGGACGCCGAGTCGGCGTAGGCCACCGACTCCTTCAGGGAGAGCCCCTCGGCCGCGGCGTAGCTGGCCATGGCCTGGGCGCGGGTCTCGCCGGTGGGCGGGACGTCGAGCAGCTCGCCGGTGTACTTGCCCCGCTTCTGGGACAGCTCGGCGCAGACGATGTCGTCGAAGAGCGGGCGCAGGGGCTCGATCACGAAGTCGAGCGCGCCGGTGATGAGCACCGTCCGGTGGCCGAGGCGGCGGTGCTCGCGCACCCGGCGGATGGCGGCGGGGAACGACTTCGACAGGATCAGCGCGCTGAACATCTCCTGGCTGTCCTCGGCCAGCTGCTCGACCGGCGCCCCCTCGTAGCGACGGTAGAAGTAGCGCAGGAAGTCGCTGCGGTCCTTGCGGTCGAGCGACAGCAGGCGGGGGCCTTCGGCGAGGGTGCGGGCCACGAAGCGCACCCGCTCCTGGCGGGAGAGGCGGCGGCTGGCGATCCAGGCGTAGGACGCCACCACGTTCGAGGCGATGAGGGTGTTCTCGAGGTCGAACGCGGCCATGTGACGGTCGGGGGAGAGGATCTGCTTGCGGAGGCGGACCTCTCGGGTCGGGCCCTCCTTCTTGCCGGGGTTGCTCTTGACCCGGGCCTGGTCGACCACCGAGGGGAGGTGGACGTTGGGGACGAAGTAGTCCCAGTCGATGACGTGGGGGTCGAAGGCGAAGTGCTCGCGGTCCTCGTCGTCGATCGCCTCCCACAGCGCCATGAGGCGCTCGACGCCGTAGAGCGCCTCGCATTCCGCGTACTTGCCGTAGAGCTCGACGTAGCTGAGGGCCCGCTCGGCTTCTTCGCGCTTGGACTCGATGTTGGCGCTGAACTCGGCCTGCTTGCCCCGAAGGGGGAGGGCGGAGAGCACTGTCTCGGTGCGCTCGAGCACGTTCTTGGCCCGCTTGAGCTGGCCCTCGACCTTGCCCCGGCCGGGGAAGCCCCACTCGGGGACGGCGATGGGCTGGCCGTCGTTCTCGTAGAGGGGGTGCTCGGTGAACCAGCCCTCGACCAGCTTCACGAGTTGGCGGTAGCGCAGCGGGTTGGCGGTGCCGGACGCCACCTGGATCACGTGGGGCCGCTCGGGCGGCGGCTGGGCCGCGGCGGCGCAGATGGCGCCGACCACGAGGTCGACGGGGATGACGTCGATGATCCCCTCGGGCACACCGGGGAACTCGGCGAGCAGGCCGCGGGCGTAGGAGATGATCACCGGCTCGGCCATGCGGAACCCGCGGATCCAGCCCGCCTTGGGCTCGGCGAGGGCGGACTCGATGATGGAGGGCCGCACGATGCTGACGGGCACGTCACCGCGGGACTCGACCAGGGCCCGCTCGCCGAGGGCCTTGGTGTAGGCGTACGCGTCGGGCCAGCCGAGCGAGCTGGCCCGGGCGATGCCGGCCTCGGCCATGCGGTCGGCGACCCAGCGGGTGCGCTGGTGCTCGGTCTTCGCCGACAGCAGCGGGGTGCCGGCGGCGCCGAGCTCCTGGCGGGCCATCTTCCCGAACTTGGCCAGCATCTCGGGCGTGCGGCTCTCGGCCTCGGCGTCGGTGCGGGCGCGGCGGGCGGCGCTGACCTCCTCGCGCCACGGCACGTCCACGAAGAACGGGCTGTCGTCGACGAGCTCCTCGGGGGCGTCGCCGCGGCGAGAGCCGGCCACGTAGCAGGTGGACACGGCGACGAGGTGGGGGGCCACGCCGAGGTCGTGGAGGGTCTCGACGATGCGGACGGGGCCGAGCAGGTTGACCTCGACGGCGCCGTCGAGCGGCGAGTCGAACGAGACCGTGGCGGCGGAGTGGATGACGATGTCGCAGCTCGCCAGCGCGGCGCGGCCGGCCTCGTCGAGGCCGAGCCCGTCGCTGCTGACGTCGCCCTGCACGACCTGCACGCGGCGCTCGAGGAGCTCGGCGAACCCCTCCTTGCCGTGCTGCTCGCGGAGGCGGTCGAAGGCGTCGTTCTTGAAAAGCTCTCGAGCGGCGCGGCGCTCGACGGTGGAGGAGCGCCCGGCGCGGATGAGCAGGACGAGCTCGCAGTCGGGCACCGCCCAGAGCAGGCGCTCGACGAGCGCGGTGCCGAGGAAGCCGGTCGAGCCGGTGATCGCGATGCGCCTCCCGCTCAGCGCCTCCCGGATCACGCGCGCGCTCGCATCGTCCGGGCGCTCGGACCCTGCGTCTCCCCGATCACGGCCCCATTCTCTACCATCTGGTAAGTGGCGCGCACGACCGACACCCGCGAGCGGGTCCTGGAGGCGGCGCTCGGGTCGTTCGGCGGCCCGGGCTACGAGGCCACGTCGCTCGACGACATCGCCGCCGAGCTCGGCGTGTCCAAGCAGACGATCCTCTACTACTTCCCGTCGAAGGCGGCGCTGCTCGACGCGGTGATCGACGTCAGCGCCGCCGAGCTCGCCGGCGTGCTGGAGGACGCGGTGGCGTCGTCGCCGCCCGGCTGGCCCCGCATCGAGGCGGTCGTGCGCTCGGTCTTCCGGCTCGCGCTGCGGCGCCCGGAGCTGCTCGGGCTCATCCGCGAAGTGACCCGGTTGGGCCCGCCGGCGGCGACCCGGCTCACCGACGACCTCGAACCCCTCGTCGTGCGGGCCCGGGGCTTCCTCGAGGCGGAGATGGCGGCGGGCCACATGCGCCGCTCCGACCCCCGCCTGGTGCTGATGTCGGCCTACTCGACGGTGATCGGCGTGGCCACGGAGGTCGAGGTGCTGCGGGCGGTCGGCATCGAGCCCGGCATGAAGGCCATGGTCCGCCGCCGCGCCGAGCTCCTCGCCTTCCTGCGCTCTGCCCTCATGCTCCCCGCCCCCCGCTGACGTCCCACGTCTGGACCACCCCCGGCAACCCTCGTTCTGGTTACGAAAACGCGAGGTGGTGCCTTGCGAATCCGTGACCAGGAGAGTGAGGGTGGTGGGACGCAGCGCCTTGCGCGGCTACCGGTCGGTGCGGCGGCGGCGGCGGGTCTGGCGCTCGAGGGCGAGGCGGACGAGCTCGTCGATGAGCTCGGGGTAGGAGAGGCCCGTCGCCTGCCAGAGCTTGGGGTACATCGAGATCGGGGTGAAGCCGGGGATGGTGTTGATCTCGTTGAGGAGGAACCCCCGGCCGTCCTCCTCGTAGAAGAAGTCCACCCGTGCCATGCCCTCGGCCCGCAGGAGCCGGAACGCTCGGAGGGCGAGCGCCTGCACCTCCGCGGTCTCGGCGTCGTCGAGGTTCGCGGGGATGAGGGCCTCGGCGCCGTCCTCGTACTTGTCGGCGTAGTCGTAGAACTCGGCGCCGGGGACGATCTCGCCGGGGACCGAGGCCCGGGGCTCGAGGTTGCCGAGGACCGCCACCTCGATCTCGCGGGCGGGGGACACCGCCTCCTCGATCACGACCCACTCGTCGTAGCTGAGGGCGAGCGCGATGCCCTTCTCGAGCGCGGCGAACGTCTTGGCCTTGGTGATGCCGATGGACGAGCCCATGTTGGCGGGCTTCACGAACACGGGCAGGCCGAGCTCGTCGATCACGGCGTGCAGCGCACGATCGCTCAGGTCGGACTCGCGCCAGGCCCGGTACCGGGGCTGGGGGATGCCGCCGGCGGCGGTGACCTGCTTGGCCATGGCCTTGTCCATGGCCACGGCCGAGCCGAGCACGCCGGCGCCGACGTAGGGCACGCCCGCCAGTTCGAGCATCCCCTGGACCGTGCCGTCCTCGCCCATGGGGCCGTGGAGGAGGGGCAGGACCACGACGGTCTCGTCGCCGGTCGGGGCGACGGTGGGCAGGGCGTCGACGCCGGGGCCGGTGGTGGACAGCGCTGCCGGGAGCGCCTTGGGGCCCTCGGCCAGGGCCTTGGCGGCCTCCTCGGCGAACACCCACTGGCCGTCGCGGGTGATGCCGACCGGTTGGACGGCGTACTTCTCGGGGTCGGCGGCGGCGAGCACGTGGCTGGCGGTGACGCACGACACGTCGTGCTCGGCTGACTGCCCGCCGAAGAGCACGACGAGGCGGATGCGCTCGCTCGGGGCGGGTCCGTCGGCCATCGGGCCAACCTACCCGCACCCCTCCAGCCGCCCCAGCGTGGAGCCCGGGTGCCACGCCGCGGGTCCCGAGCGCTACGTTCCGAGCGTGCGCCTGGACACCGCCGAGATCGCCGCGCTGACGGGAGGCGAGGTCGTCGGCGACGTCGTCGTGGCGGAGGGCGCGACCATCGACAGCCGGGCGGTGACGCCGGGCGCGCTGTTCGTGCCGGTCGTCGCCGACCGTGACGGCCACGTGTTCATCGCCGCCGCGGTCGAGGGCGGTGCCGTCGCCTACCTGACCCAGGGGCCGCCGCTCGACGACGTCGGCGCACCGGCGGTGCGGGTGGCCGACACGTCGGCGGCGCTGACCGCGCTCGGGGCATCCGTGCGTGACCGGATCCCGACCGTCATCGGCGTCACCGGCTCGGTCGGCAAGACCTCCGTGAAGGACCTCGCCGCCGCGGCGCTCTCGGTCCGCCACCGCACCACCGCCTCCTACCGCTCCTTCAACAACGACCTCGGCGTCCCCCTCACGCTCGTCAACGCCCCCGAGGGCACCGAGGTCGCGGTCGTCGAGATGGGCGCCCGCGGCTACGGCCACATCGCCCGGCTCTGCGAGGTCGCCCGGCCGGACATCGCGGTGGTGACCGCCGTGGCCCACGCCCACACCGAGTTGTTCGGGACCATCGACGATGTGGCCGAGGCCAAGGCCGAGCTCGTGCAGTCGCTCGGCGCCGACGGCGCCGCGGTGCTGAAGGAGACCGACGAGCGGGTGCGGGCCATGGCCCGCCACACCAACGCCGACATCGTCACCTACGGCATCGAACGGGGCGACGTCCGGGTCACCGAGCTCCACCTCGACGGCCACCTGCGCCCGCGCTTCCGGCTCGTCACCCCCGAGGGCGTGATCAGCCTGCAGCTCTCGGTCCACGGCCGGCACAACGCGGAGAACGCCGCTGCCGCGGTTGCCATCGCGCTGCTCGCCGGCTCGACGCTCGACGAGGCCGCCGAGGGGCTGAGCAGGGCGCAGATGTCGCCGTTCCGCATGGCGCTGCACACCACGCCCTCGGGCGCGATCGTGGTGAACGACGCGTACAACGCCAACCCTGAGTCGATGCGGGCCGCGCTGCGCTCGCTGGCCGACCTCGAGTGCGAGCGGCGCACGGCGGTGCTGGGCGTGATGGCCGAGCTCGGCGACATCGCCGAGGCCGAGCACCTCGCCATCACCCGACTCGCCCACGACCTGGGCATCGAGGTGCTGGCCGTCGACGCCCCGCTCTACGGCGTCGACACCGTCGCGGACGTGGACGCCGCCGCCGAGCGCCTCGGCCCGCTCGGCCCCGGCGACGCCGTCCTCCTCAAGGGCAGCCGCGTCGCCGGTCTCGAGCGCCTCGCCGACCTCCTCCTCGCCGACGCGCCCTCCTGATCAGGCGCCGGCGAGGCGACGGGCTCGGCGAGGGCCAGGGTCGCTCGAGAAGAAGTAGCTCCACACGGAGATGGCGAAGGCGACGGCGGCGCCGACGAGCATGAGGCTCGTGACGCCCCACTCCTCGATGTAGGGCCCGGCGACCAGGCCGCCGATGGGCACGACGCCGCCGAACGACATGATCCAGAGGGCCATCACCCGGCCGCGCACGGCCTCGTCGACCTCCTCCTGGAGCATGGTGTTCAACGACGTGACCGTGGCGAAGTAGAAGAAGCCGACCGCGAACGTCACCGGATAGGCGAGGGCCTCGGCCCGCAGCACCGCGAGGGTGGCGAGGGTGACCGAGAACCCGAAGAAGCCCTGGCGGACAATCCGCCGCTTGGAGCGCTCGGAGAAGATCGTGCCGATCGACAGCGAGCCCGCCACTGCGCCGGCGCCCAGGCAGGCGTAGAGCAGGCCGTAGGCCGACGAGTCGGGTTCGATGCCGAAGTTCGACTCGGCCACGACCGGCATCTGCACCACGAAGGGCAGGCAGAAGAACGAGAAGAGGGTCATGGCCAGCAGGACCAGCTTGATGGTGCGGTTCTGGCGGGCGGCGGTGATGCCGCCGATGATCCGGCGGAGGCCCTGGGGCTCGTCGGGGTCGCGGACCGCCCGCGGCAGCGTCACCCGGGCCAGCACCCAGAGCACCGCCACGTAGCTGACCGCGTTGATGAGGAACACCCACGAGACGCCGACGAGGTGGTAGAGCACGCCGCCGATGGCCGGGCCGATGACCCGGGAGCCGTTCATCGACACGGAGTTGAGCGAGATCGCGCCGGCGAGGTCCTCCTTGCCGACCATCCCCGGCAGCGTCGCCGAGTACGCCGGCCCGTACACGGCCTGGGCGGCGCCGATGGCGAGCACGAAGACGACGAGGAGCACGCGGGACGGGTCGGGGTCGGTCGTCAGCCACGCGAGAGCCAGCGCGAACGCCATCTGCTCGATGGTGACCACGACGAGCAGCTTGCGCCGGTCGAACTGGTCGGCCAGCGCCCCGCCGATCATGGAGAACAGCAGGAGCGGACCGAGGTTGGCGAAGGCGATGATGCCGACGAACGTGGCCGACCCCGTGAGCTCGAACGCGTAGGCCCCGAGCGCCGCGTTCTGCATCCACGAGCCGATGTTGGAGGCGAACGCGCCGGCGTAGAGGTTCCGGAAGTCGCGGTGGCGTAGCGCGGCACGGGCGGTGCCGGGCCGGATCGTCCGGTCGGCGTCGACGAAGGCGTCCTCGACGTCCTCGACGGTGAGCGCCAGGTCCTTGTCGTCCTGGTTCGACCGGCGGCTCACGTCAGTCGAGGCTACGAGCTTGTGGCAGAGCCGACGCCACGAGATCAGGAGGCGGTGTCCAGTGCCCCCGATGCCGGCAGGGCGACCACAGCGAGCACCGGGAGGTGGTCGGAGAGGAAGCGCCCGCCGGGGCGGTCGTCGACCGAGCGATGGCGGAGGACGTCGAGATCGGACGACACCAGGACGAAGTCGATGACCCGCCCCTCCTTGACCGCCTTGAAGCCCGTCCACGTCGAGTCGGGTCCCTCGTGGCCGCTCAGCGAGACGTCCCGCGCGTCGACGAGGACCGGGTCGTCCGCGGCGGGCGCCGGGCCGGTGAGGATGCGGTGGGCCTCGCCGCCGGGACCGTCGTTGAAGTCGCCGGTGAGGATCACCGGGCGCGGGCCGGCGAGGGAACCGATCCGTGTGCGGATCAGCTCTGCGCCCCGGGCGCGGGCCTCGGCCGACCTGTGGTCGAGGTGCGCGTTGACGAACAGGAGCTCCCGGCCGGTGGCGCGCTCGTGCAGCACCACCCACGTGGCGATGCGGGGGCGGGACGAGCCCCACGAGCGACTGCCGGCCACGTCGGGCGTGGCCGACAGCCAGAACGTGCCCCGGTCGCGGCGCTCGAAGCGGTCGCGCCGGTAGAAGACCGGTGCGTACTCGCCCTGGCGACGCCCGTCGTCGCGACCGACGCCAACCCACTTGAACGATCGCAGGTGGCGGACGAGCCAACCGAGCGGCCGCCGCCGGGCCTCCTGGAGTCCTGCGACGTCGGCGGTGCCGTCCAGGAACGCCGCCACCGCCCGCCGCCGGTGCCGCCAGCGATTCCTTCCGTCGGTCGGGCTGTCGAACCGAAGGTTGAACGACACCACGGTGAGGGGTTCGTCACGATGCCGTGCTGTGCGAGGCGACGGGTCCACGCCGCCGGGATCACCCGTGTCGGGCTCGTCGGCCATGGGCCGAGGGTAGGCGAGGTCGCCCGGTGGCCGAGGCGGTGGTCAGGGCGTCGCCGGGTGGGCGAGGAAGAAGTCGAGGGCGTCGGCGGTCGCGTCGAGGGCGTCGCTGGGCGAGCCGGCGATGAAGGCGCGGTCGGCGCCGCCGGGCCACTCGTGGTTCCCGTCGAGCAGGGTCCGGAGTCGGAGATCGCCGCCGGCGGCGCAGCCGGTCGCGTCGGTCGTGCGCAGGTCGCCGTCGCGGGTGACGATCGAGTCGGGGCCGCATCGGTTGATGCGCCGCCACCGGGTCATGGCGTCGGCCACCGAGGCGTAGTCCACCTGGCTGTACCCGGCACCGATGCCGCCGGCGTAGGGCACGTTGCGGTCCCGGTAGCCGTGGATGACCAGGACGTTCAGGCGGTGGCCCGGCTGGCACCGGCGGGTGTCGTCGACGGCGCCGGCGACGGGAGCGATCGCGGCGAACACGCCCGGCAGGTCACAGCCCAACCGGAAGCTCAGCATCCCGCCGTTGGAGTGGCCGATGGCGTAGATGCGCGCGGGATCGACCGTGTATTGGCGCCGCAGCCGTTTCACCAACGCGTCGATGAACCCCACGTCGTCGACGTCGGTGTTCATCGAGTAGGCGCAGCAGTTGCCGGCGTTCCAGGTGCGGATGCCGGTCAGCGGACCGGCGACCCCGTCGGGGAAGACCCCCAACATGGCGCGCTCGGCCAGGGCCGGCTTGAGGCCGTTGTCGCGCTCGAACTGGCGGCCGCTGCCGAACCCGCCGTGGAGGCCGACGACCAGCGGCGTCGGCGTGCCCGCCGTGTAGGAGGTGGGCACGAACACCCGGTAGGTGCGAGAGACGCCGTCCCATCGCATCGAGCCCGTCACCACCGTTCCACGCGACTCGGGCGCCGCCGCCTGCGGCGAGCGCGTGGCACGAGCCTCCGCCGGCCGGTTGGACCCGACCGTCACGAGCGCGAGGACGAGCGTCAAGACGGCGACCAGTTCGGTGCCGGCGCGCCACCGCAGTCCCGGTGCGGTCATCGTCCTGTCGTCGGCGCGCCCGGCGAGCGGTCGGAGGGCAAGGTCAACCCGCCAGGTCGGCCATCAGCTCGAGCAGCTCGGGCGGGCCGGACAGCAGCAGGGTCGTGACCACGCTCTCCTCCCAGAGCTGGAGCTCGTCGCGGATCTTGTCGACCGAGCCGATGAGGGAGATGTCCTCGACCATGGCGGTGGGGACCGCGGCGATGGCCTCGTCCTTGCGGCCGTCGAGGTAGGCGTCCTGGATCTTGACGCAGTCGGCCTCGTAGCCCATGCGGGAGAAGACCTCGAAGTGGAAGTTCTGGTCGCGGGCGCCCATGCCCCCGATGTAGAGGGCGAGGAACGGGCGGACCATGTCGGCGGCCTGCTCGACGTCGTCGATCGGCACGACGATCACCGTCGCCGGGATCTCGAAGTCGTCGATGGTGTGGCGGGCGCCGGGCCGGGCGAAGCCCTCGTCGAGCGCGGTCCGGTAGAAGCCGTTGTCCTTGGGGGCGAAGAAGATGGGCAGCCAGCCGTCGGCGATCTCGGCGGTCATGGCCACGTTCTTCGGGCCTTCGGCGCCGAGGTAGATCGGGATCTCGCTGCGCAACGGGTGCAGGGTGGACTTGAGGGGCTTCCCGAGGCCGGTGCCGCCGGGGTACGGCAGGGTGTAGTGCCGTCCCTCGAACTCGACGGGCTCGTCGCGGGCGATCACCTTGCGGACGATCTCCACGTACTCCCGGGTGCGGGCGAGCGGCTTCGGGTACGGCTGGCCGTACCAGCCCTCGACGACCTGCGGGCCGGAGGCGCCGAGACCGAGGATGAAGCGGCCCCCCGACAGGTGGTCCATGGTCATGGCGGCCATGGCGGTGGCCACCGGCGTGCGAGCGGAGAGCTGGATGATCGACGTGCCGAGCTGGACGTTCTCGGTGGACGCGCCCCACCAGGCCAGCGGGGTGAGGGCGTCGCTGCCGTAGGCCTCGGCGGTCCAGATCGAGTGGAACCCGAGCCGGTCCGCCGTGGCGATCTGCTCGACGGCGCCGTCGGGGGCGCCGCGGCTCCAGTAGCCGATCTGCAGTCCGAGCTTCATCCGGGTGGCCCTCCTCGTGGGGAAGCGCCGATGGTAAGCCGCTCAGGCGGCGTCGAGGGAAAGCTCGCGGTAGGGGCGGCCGAGCGATTCGGCCACCACCGCGTGGGTCACCTCGCCGGCCCGGGTGTTGAAGCCGTGGACCAGCGCCGGGTCGCGGGCGACGGCGCCGGCGGGACCGTGGACCGCGAGGTCGCGCAGGTACGGCAGGGTGGCGTTGGTGAGGGCATAGGTCGACGTGTACGGCACCGCGCCCGGGATGTTGCCCACCGCGTAGTGCACGACGCCGTGCTGCACGTAGACCGGGTCCTGGTGGGTCGTCTCGCGGATGGTCTCGATGCACCCGCCCTGGTCGATGGCCACGTCGACGATGACGGAGCGGTCCTTCATGCCCCGGACCATCTCCTCGGTGACGACGGTGGGGGCCCGACCGCCGGGCACCAGCACCGCGCCGATCACCAGGTCCGCCGTGGCGACCGCGCGCTCGATGGCCCCACGGTTCGAGGCCAGGGTCATGATCCGGCCCTGGTGGATCTGGTCCACGAACCGCAACCGGTCGAGGTTCTTGTCGAGCAGGAGCACCTCGGCCTCCATGCCCGCGGCGATCCAGGCCGAGTTCCACCCGACGTTGCCGGCCCCGATCACGACGACCCGGGCGGGAGCCACGCCGGGGGCCCCGCCGAGCAGGATGCCCCGACCGCCGTTCTCCCGCTCGAGGTAGTGGGCGCCGATCTGGGTGGCCATCCGGCCGGCGACCTCGCTCATCGGGGCGAGCAGCGGGAGGGAGCCGTCGGCGTTCTGGACGGTCTCGTACGCCACACCGGTGGTGCCGGCGTCCAGCAGCGCGTCCGCGACCTCGGGGTACGCGGCCAGGTGCAGGTAGGTGAACAGCAGCAGGTCGTCGCGGAGGTACGGGAACTCCTCGGGTTGGGGCTCCTTCACCTTGCAGACGAGCTCGGCGCGCGCCCAGGTCTCCTCGGCGGTGGGGACGATCTCGGCGCCGGCGGCGACGTAGTCCGCGTCGTCGATGGCCGAGTTCGCCCCGGCCCCGGACTGCACCAGGAGCTCGACGCCGTGCTGGGTGAGCTCGCGCACGCCGTCGGGGGTCATGGCCACCCGGTACTCGTTGTTCTTGACCTCCGTCGGCACCCCCACGCGCATGCGCACCAGCGTGCCAGCCCACGAGCACCCGTGCTGCCACCGGGTTGCACCGACGGGAACCACGTGGGATGCCCGCCCGCTCTGGAGCCCGGCCGGGCCGCAACGGGCGCCCGCCGGTCGAGGGTCAGGTGGTGGTGAGGGCGGCGTCGGCGGTGGTGGTGGTGCCGGGGGCGATGGTGATGGGGTCGCTGGTGGGGTAGTCGGGTTTGTCGTCCCAGTACTGCTGGGTGTGGCCGTGGTTGGGGTCGGCGAAGGTGACGCGGTAGGCGGCGGGGGGGAGGGCGTCGATGGTGTAGGTGCCGTCGGGGGCGGTGACGGCGCCGCCGGCGATGTGGCCGGCGGCGGTGAGGGCGATCACCCACACGCCGGCGATGGGGTCGCCGGTCGGGTCGTCGGTGACGGTGCCCGAGATCGAACCGGTGGTGGGTGCGAGGTCGGCGTCGACCACCGCGGGGGCGGTGATGGTATCGGCGGCGCCGATGGCGGTGTAGGGGTGGTCGTGGTGCCATTCCATGGCGTGGCGCCAGGTGGGGTCGATGAACTCGAGCTTGTAGCCGCCCGGGTCCAAGGGGAGGTCGTAGGTGCCGTCGTTCGAGGTCATCTCGGCGCGGGCGAAGCTGTAGTCGGCGGCTCGCAGCGCGACGGCCCACACCCCGGCCAGCGGTTGGCCCGAGGTGGTGTCGGTGACGGTGCCGGTGAGCGACGCGCCGGTGCCGGGTGGGGTGACGGGGGTGAGGTCGGCGTCACCGTTGGATACCGACCCGGGGGCGATGGTGTGGGTGGTGGCGGTGTTGGGGCCGGCGGCGTCGTCGAAGAACTCGGGGCGGTGCGCGCCGGTGGGGTCGAACAGCACCTGGAGGTGCGCGCCGGGGGCCAGCCCGGCGAGCGTGTAGGTGCCGTCGGCGCCGGTCGACGCGGCCCGCTCGGGCGCGGACGTGGCCAGCGACAGCGAGAGCGTGGCGATCCCCTGGAGGGGTGTGCCCGTGCCGTCCTGGGTGACCGTCCCTGCGATCGTCCCGGCGGTGGGGGCCATGGACGGGGCGACGACGGTGATCTCGTCGTCGTCGACGGTGACCGTTGACGGCAGGGGGCTGCCGTGGAACCCCGAGACGTGGTTGCCGTCGGATGAGATCAGGTACAGCAGGTACTGGCCGGGCGGGACCTCGGCGAGGAACCCGCCGTCGGGGTTGGCCACCACCCCCGCCACCGCCGAGTAGTCGACCAGCGACACCACCGCCACGGCCGCGTTGGCCACGCCTTGGCCGGAACCCGACTCGAACACCGTGCCACTGATGCCCGTTGGTGCGGGGGTGCCGAGCTCCACCCGGGCGACCGTCTCGTTGTCGTACCCGCTCACCCACAGGTTCCCGTCGGGACCGAGGATGACGTCGCTCGGCCCCTCCAGTCCGGGGAGGGCGATGGTGCCGGTGGAGCCATCCGACGGATCGACCCACCCGAGGTTGTCGGATTCGGACCCGGCCACCCAGACGTTGCCGTCGGGCCCGGGGACGATGCCGAGGGGAAAGTCGGGGGTCACGTTGGTGGAGGTGTCGAACCCGTCGAGGGCGTAGCTCGTCACCGTGCCGCTGATCGGGTTCACTCGGCCCACCCGGCCGTTGCCGCCGACGATCCACACCCGTCCGTCAGGTCCGGTGGTCGCGCCGCGGGGGCGGTCGACGTCGCCCGTGGCGAAGGTGTCCACCGTCGCCGGTTCGGTGTCGAGGTCGATGCGCGACACTTGATCGGTCTGCGGTGAGGTGACCCAGAGGTAGCCGTCCGGTCCGGCGGTGATGCCCGACTCGCGGTTCGAGGGCACGTTCACGACCCGTTCGAGACCTCCCTCGGTCGGATAGCCGACCACCGAGCTGCCCGTGTTCCATCGCCAGAGGCGGCCATCGGGTCCCTCGGCGATCTCGCCGTTCCAGCTGGTGGACGTGCTGTCGCGCTCGACGACGTTCAACGAGTGGTCGATCTCGTAGAGCTGGTTGCGGTTCGCGTCCCTGGGTGCGGTGACCCAGAGGTTGCCGTCGGGGGTCGTCTCGGTGCTCACCCCCCGGGGCCCACCGGTCATCTCGTCGACGGTGGGCAGCTGGTGGTCGAGCGTGCCGTCTACGGGGTCGAAGCTGCCGACGGTGCTGGCCCCGATGCGGAGGTTTCCGTCCACGCCGAAGGCGAGCTGGCCGGGACCGAGCATCCCGGCGGTCGAGTACCGGCGGAGCGGGCTGACCCGAGCCACGTGACCGCGGATGCCGGGGTCGGGACCACCGGCCCAGAGCTCACCGTCCTCGTCGAGGGCGATGTCGGCCCAGAGGTGATTCCGCTCGAGGAAGGTCGTGACGGCGCCGGTGTCGGGGTCGACGGTGGCCAACCGCGAGGGATGGCCGGACAAGGCGATCAGGTCGCCACCGCTTCCCGTGATGATCGTGTACGGCCCGGCGGCCGATCCGTCGAACACCGGGAAGGGAAACCCGTTGAACGTGTCGGTCGCGGTGACCACGCGGCCGACCGTGTTGTTCCCGAACCCCGTGACCCACACCGTTCCGTTGGGAGCACCGACCAGACCCCGTGGCTGGTCCACGCCCACGGTGGGCACCACGGTCTCCACCACGCCGGTGGACGGCTCCACCTCGGCCAGCGTGTCGTTGTCGCGCCCGGACACCCATACCTTGTCGTCCGGCCCGGCGGCGACGCCCCAGGGCCGATCCACGCCTGGCAGCCCGAAGACGTCGAGCGTCTCGGTGTCGGGATCGAAGCGGCCGAGGGTGTCGCTCTCCGAGCCGGTCACCCACAGCTTGCCGTCGGGACCGGTGGCCACGGTCTGGGGGGCGTCGACACCAGGAAGCGGGAAGGTGTCGAACGCACCGGTAACGGGGTCGAGCCGACCGAGGGTGTCGTTGTCGCGGCCGGTGATCCACAGGTTGCCGTCGGGCCCCTCGATGAGGTCGGAGGGTCGATCGAGGCCGACGAGGTCGAGGGCGGGCCCGTAGGCGGACGTCACCCGGTCCATGCGGGCGACGGTGTCGCTGGTCCCCGCGAACCACAGGCCGCCGTCCATGGCCTCCAGCGCCTGCGGGTCCTCCACGCCGCGGTCGAGCTGCCAGACCGTCACGGTGGGATCAGCGGCGCCGGCGTCAGGAGGCGCGACGGTGATGCAGGTCAATATCGCCAACCCGGCCGCGATCATCACCGGCCACCGCTTCGTCCGCACGCTCATGAGCGCATCTCGTCTCCCCGATGTGGCGCTCCGACGCTAGCCGGGCTACGGCAGCGGCCGCTGACCGATGCGGTCAGCCGGTGTGCGATCCTTCGGTAGGTTGCGACAGTGGTCTCCCCCCGCATCGCGCTCGAGCCGGCCGGTCGACGGACGTGGCTCGCCGATGCCATCGAGGCGGGCGGCGGGGCGGTCGTGCCCGTCGACGGGGCCGAGGGGCTGGTCTGGGCCTCGACGGGCCAGGCGGACGACCTGGCCGCGCTCGTCTCGGGCCACCCGGGGTTGCGGTGGATCCAGCTGCCGTGGGCGGGCATCGAGCCGTTCGCCGACGTGCTCGACCCGAGCCGCACCTGGACCTGCGGCAAGGGCGTCTACGCCGAGCCCGTCGCCGAGCACGCCCTGATGCTCGGGCTCGCCGGCCTGCGGGGGTTGGGCCGCTACGCACGAGTCGACCGGTGGGAGGGGCCCCGCGGTCACAACCTGCTCGGCGCGGAGGTGGTGATCCTGGGTGGCGGCGGGATCGCCGAGTCGCTGCTGCGCCTGCTCGGGCCCTTCGGCGTCCGCACCACGGTGGTGCGCCGCCACCCCGTGGCGATGGAGGGGGCGACGCAGGTCGTCGGCGCCGAGGCCCTCCACGACGTGCTCCCGGCGGCCACCCTCGTCGTGCTCGCCCTCCCGCTGGTGCCCGAGACGGTCGGGATCATCGGGCGACGAGAGCTCGACCTCATGGCGTCCCACGCGTGGCTGGTGAACGTGGCCCGGGGCGGCCACGTCGTCACCGACGACCTGGTCGAGGCGCTCCGGGCCGACGTGATCGGAGGCGCCGCCCTCGACGTCATCGACCCCGAGCCGCTCCCCGAGGGCCACCCCCTCTGGTCGCTGCCCAACTGCCTGATCACGCCGCACGTCGGCAACACGCCGGAGATGGCGGTGCCCCTCCTGTCGGCACGCATCTCGGCCAACGTGGCCCGGTTCGCCGCCGGCCGGCCGCTGCTCGGCCTGGTCGACCCCGCCCTCGGCTACTGACCCGCCACGACGATCCGCTCTGGGTCCAGGCGGTTGTTCGCCCGCACATCAGGCTGGTCCCAGAACGTGGGAGCGGCCCACGGCCGTGCCGGGACCGGCGAGGTGCGTGACGGGCTGTCGGTCGCCGCCCTGGACGCGGCGACGCCCACCCCGCGGGGTGGGCGTCGCCTCACACTGGACTGCCGTGCCGCCGCCGCCTTGCGGTCAGACGAACCCGGTGGTCGATCGGAGCGCTCCGCGGGGCGAAGTCACTCGAGTGCGCACATCCGTCGGCTCGTAGCGGGTCGGGGCGGCCCCGGTGCCAGCGTCGTCTCCTACCGGCGCGGGTCGGGCGGTTCTTCCCCCTCGTGCACGGTGGCCATTCCGGACAACCTCCTTCGCTCTCGCGTGGGGCTCTTGCCTGGAGTACCTGACACCCAACACCCGTGGCGCGCAGGTGTCAAGGCCCTACCTGGTGCGGGGGACGATGACCCCGGGGTTGAGGATCCCGGCCGGGTCGAGGGCCGCCTTGGCCGCGGTGAGGGCCCGCTCGACGGGCTCGGGGCGCTGCGCCCGGTACCAGCGGTCGTGGTCCCGGCCCACGGCGTGGTGGTGGGTGATGGTGCCGCCGTGGGCGGCCAGGGCGTCGGACGCCGCGGCCTTGATCTCGTCCCACATCGCGACCTCGGACCCGGGCCGACCGGGGGCGAAGACGCTGAAGTACGGCGCCGGCCCGCCGGGGTACACGTGGGTGAAGCGGCACGTGATCCACCCGTCGCCGCAGATGCGGCGCACCGCGTCCATGACGGCCTCGGTGACGCCGGCGTGCAGGGCCGGGAACGCGTCCCACGTGCACGCGGTCTCGAAGGTCTCGACGATCACGCTCATGCGCACGAGGGCGTCCCGTCCGTACGGCGCGCGGAGGAACGAGCTCCGCCAGGCGCCGACCGCACCCTCCCGACCGGCGGCGCCCACGGCAGCCGACTCGTCGCTGACCGTGGCCCCGCCCGGCACGACGCCCCCGTGGTCGGCCACGAGCTCGACGGCCCGGTCGATCCACGGCCCCAGCGTGTGGTCGGCCGACTCGAAGCCCAGGATGAGCAGGTGGGAGCCGTCGTCCACGCCGGCCGCGGTGGCGGCCTCGCCGGCGTCGAGCAGCCGGCAGTTGGTGGGGAAGAGCCCCGACTGGCTGAGCGCCCGCGTGGCGGCCACGGCGGCGTCGAAGTCCGTGAACCGGGCGCCCGCCGACGCCTTGTGGACGGGCCGGTCCTGGATGCGCATCCACGCCTCGGTGATGATGCCGAGCGAGCCCTCCGAGCCGAGGAAGAGGCGGTCGGGCGACGGTCCGGCGCCCGAGCCCGGCAGGCGGCTCGACTCGCTGACCCCGGTCGGGGTGACGACCCGCATCGACTCCACGAGGTCGTCGATGTGGGTGTACACGGTGGCGTAGTGCCCGCCGGAGCGCGTGGCGAGCCAGCCGCCGAGGGTCGAGAACTCGAACGACTGCGGGAAGTGGCGCAGCGTGTAGCCCTCGGGGCGGAGCTGGTCCTCGAGCACCGGGCCGAGCGCGCCGGCCTGGATACGGGCGGCCCGGCTCACCCGGTCGATCTCGAGCACCCGGTCGAGCCGGGTGAGGTCGATCGAGACCACGCCGGCGAAGCCGTCGCCGACATCGCCCTCGACGCCTCCGACCACCGAGGATCCGCCCCCGAACGGGATGGCGGCGATGTCCGCCTCGGCGCACCAGTCCAGGAGGTCGACCACGTCGGCCTCCGTCCGGGGGGATGCGACCAGGTCGGGAGGGTGGGCGAGCTCCCCTCGAAAGCCGCGGACGACGTCGCGGTAGGACTTGCCGAACGTGTGCGAGGCCCGGTCGTGACGATCGGTGGAGCAGCGGTCGGCGAGCGCGGCCGGCGGCTCGACCCGAGGGACCGGTAGCGACACCTCCTCGAGACGGGGCGTCGGCGCCACCGCGAGGTCGGTGTCGAAGCGCGCCCGCATGGCCGCCGCCAGCTTCTCGGTCTGGTCCTCGGACAGGGCCTGGTCCTCCCAACCCCAGCCCCACCACGATCGCCGTCGTCCGCCGTCGGTCATGGCGCGGACGCTAGCGGGCGGCTCGTCCCGGCCCGGCCGGGTCCGCCGGTGCTCCGAGGGTGCGTCGATACGCTGGGCCCGTCGTCCTCGGGGACGCAGGCGAACGCACGGAGAGCCAACGGCAACGGAGGAGCGACCACGCCCACCTACTACGAGGTCCTCGGCGTCGGGCCCACCGCGTCCCACGACGAGCTCCGGGACGCATACCGGGCCCAGGCGCTGGCACAGCACCCCGACCGTCACGCCGAGGCCGACGAGGAGACCGCGGCGGAGGCGGCGCTGCGCATGCGCCTGGTCAACCAGGCGTGGCAGGTGCTGGGTGACCCCGTGAGCCGTGCCGCCTACGACGCCGAGCTCGTGCGCACCCGGCGACCGGACGACGAGCTGCCCGACGACCCGCTCCTGACGTGGAACGGCGCGACCGACGACGAGCGATGGCCCGGGGAGCGGCCGACGAGCGTGCTCGTCCCCCTGATGCCCCTTCTGCTGCTCGTCGGCGTGCTGCTGTTGATCGC
>CAZYPY010000027.1:0-27902 GCA_964649545.1 uncultured Microthrixaceae bacterium
GGCAGGGCGGGCCGCAGGCCCTGCGACAGGATGCTGTCGGCGGGCAGGTACCCGGCCAGCACCTGCTGGAGGACGCCGAGCGCGATGCCCCCGGCGAAGGTGAGCGGAATGCTGGAGAGCCCGCCGAAGGCGGCCGCCGCGACCGCGGCCACGAGCAGGGTGAAGAAGCCGTTGGCCTCGACCTGGGCGAACAGCGGGGCGAGCAGCACGCCGGCCAGCCCGGCGAGGAAGCTCGACATCATCCATGCCGCGCTGCCCACCCGGTCGGCGTTGATCGAGCTCAGCTCGCTCATCCGGGGGCTCTCGACCACGGCCCGCATCCGCAGGCCGAGGGCGGTGAAGCGGAACAGCACGGTCAGGGCGCCGACCACGAGGAGCGTCACGACGATGGTCGCCACCTGGTTGGCGTCGAGGGCGTAGTCGCCCCAGCGGAAGATGCGGTCCGGGTCCGGGGCGATGCCGAGGGGGTTGTACGCCGGGCTGCTGCCGAACCAGATCTGCACCATCTGGGGGATGGCCACCAGCAGGCCGAGCGACGTCACGAGCCGGGCCAGGGGTGGCGCCGTGCGCAGGTGGCGGAACAGCGCCCGGTCGAGGACGTAGCCGATGGCCGGACCGAGCAGGACGACGGCGAGCAGGAACGACGCCCAGATGGGCCAGTCGTGGCGGACCCGGGTCTCGTAGTAGACCGCCGCGCTGACGAAGGCCTGGGCGCCGAAGGCCAGGTTGAACACCCCCGACGTCTTGTACGTGAGCACCACCCCCACCGCCATGAGCGCGAACACGCAGCCGACCGGGAAGCCCCGGATCACGAAGCTCAGGAGCTCGGTCACGGACGTGGTGGCGCTGGTGCCGGCGGGATCGACTCAGGCCTCGTTCGTGGGCTCGTCCGGCAGCGCGTCGGCGCCGTTCTCGAAGCAGATGAAGGGCTTGCCCTCGGCGGTGAACTGCGGCACGAACTCGCCGTCGGTGATCTGCGAGAGCGCGTAGCACAGCTCGGGGCCGTCGGCCTCGTGGGCGATGGTCCAGTCCGTGCCCGGGAGGATGCCGTCGCCGGTGAAGTCGGTCACGGCGTTCAGACCGTCGACCACCTTCTGCTGGGTGAAGTCCGGGCCGGCCGCTCGGAGGCCGGTGACGAACTGCGCCGCGCTCAGCCAGCCGGCCAGCGAGAGCTCACCGACGGTGCCGCCGGTCTCGTCGATCCACTCGAGGTAGTCCTGGATGCCCTGGGGCTGGGGCTCGAACTCGAAGGGCGCGAACTGGGTCAGCACGTAGGAGCCCTCGAACAGGTCGCTGAAGTCGGCGAGCAGGTCGTAGTCGTAGCCGTTGGGCAGGTACTGGGGTGCGTCGAGCCCCTGGCGTCGCATCTCCCGGGCCAGGGTGGTCACCCCGTTGGTGTCCATGCAGGTGGTCACCATGTCGACGTCGGCGTCCTTCATCTGTTGGACCTGCACGCTGAGGTCGGTGGTCCCGTAGGCGAGCGAACTGTCGGCGAACGCCACCTGCGCGTCGGCGTCCTCGCCGTACAGCTCGAAGCTGTTCTCGATCCCGGTCAGGCAGTCGGACGACTGGGGGACGTTGTAGGCCAGGACGCCGATGTTCTGCGCCCCGACCTCGCGGGCGAGGAACGGCAGGAGCGGACCGCCGCCGGTGAAGTCGAGGTACGAGCCCTTCTCGCCGAAGAGGTTGTCGCCGTTCTGCCACTCCTGCTGGATGTTCCAGCCGAAGGTGGGGATCCCGGCGTCGACGAGGAGGTCGGCGCCGGCGAAGTTGAGGGTGGCCACCCCCACGACGGCGAACGGGTCGTCCTGGGTGATGATGCGCTGCACCTCGGTCTGGTTCTGCGCGAACTGGTCGTCGTGGCGGTTGTCCTCGGGGAGCACCAGCTCGCGCTGGTAGATCCCCCCGCCGTCGTTGATCATGGCGAAGTAGGCGTCGACGCCCTCCCAGACCTGGTCGTAGGGCGCGCCGAGCGGGTTGGTGGCCGAGGCCACGCCGCTCACCGTGATGGTGTCGTCGGTGACCCCGGGCTGGTCGACGGGCACGAACTCGTCGTCCTGCGCGTCGCTCACCTCGCCGTCGTCGACGTTCGCCGCGGTGGTCGACGCCGAGTCGCCCCCTGCGTCGTCGTCCTCGCCCGCGTTGCCGCAGGCCGCCACCACGACGAGCAGGGCCAGCAGGACGGGAAGCAGCAGGTGGTGGCGACGGCGCATCGGATCCCCCCGGAGTCGATTGGAGCGTCGGTTGGTGCCGTGAGCGTAGTGGCCGCCGCGGCGTGCCGAGGGGCGGATCCGGCGGGTCGGCGCTCCGCTAGCGTCGGCGACCGATGACCACCGTGCCCGCGCCCGGTCAGGCCCCGCTGCCCGCGGCGAACGCCGCCGCCCTGTTGCGGGCCAACGCCGACGCCGCCGGTCACGGCCCGCGGCCCTTCGTCCGCTTCGGCGACCGGGTGTGGACCCACGCCGAGTTCCTCGTCGAGTCGGCCCGGTGGGCCAACCTCTTCCTCGACCGGCTCCCGGCGCACCGACCGCGCCACGTCGGTGTGCTGCTCGACAACACGCCCGACTACCTCTTCGCCTTCGGCGGTGCCGCCCTCGCCGGCGCCACGGTCGTGGGACTCAACCACACCCGCCGGGGCGAGCACCTCGCCCGTGACGTCGAGCACACCCACGTGGGCCTGCTCGTCACCGAGCCCCGTCACCTCGACACCCTCGCGCCCCTCGCGCCGGGCCTCGGCCTCGACGGCGACCGCCTGGTGGTGTCCCACCGGTTCGAGGACGACGACGCCGGGAGCCGGCCCGACCGGGTTCCCGGTGGCGCCACCGGGATCGACCTCGACGAGGCCCTCGCCGGGGTCGGCGCCGACGACCCCGGCCTCGAGCCCGACGTCGACACGCGCTGGGCGCTGATCTTCACCTCCGGCACGACCTCGGCCCCCAAGGCGGTGATCTGCACCCAGCGACGCCTGCTCGTCACCGGCAACCGCATGTCGATGCTGCTCGAGATCGGTCCCGACGACATCGGCTACGTGGCCATGCCGCTGTTCCACTCCAACGCCCTGATGGTGGGCTGGGCGCCGGCGCTGGTGCAGGGCGCGTCGGTCGGCCTGGCGCGGCGCTTCACCGCCTCGGGCTGGCTGCCCGACGTCCGCCGCTACGGCGCCACCTGGTTCAACTACACGGGCAAGCCCCTCGCCTACGTACTGGCCACCCCCGAGGCCCCCGACGACGCCGACAACACCCTGCGGATCGCCTTCGGGAACGAGGGCTCACCCGAGGTGGTCGAGGGCTTCGCCCGCCGGTTCGGGCTGAGGGTGATCGACTCGTTCGGCGCGACCGAGGGCGGGGTCGCACTGAACCGGGAGTCCGGGATGCCGCCCGGTGCCATGGGTCGCGCGGGCCCCGAGGTCCACGTGGTGGACGAGGCGGGCCGGGACAAGGCCGTGGCCCGCTTCGACGCGGAGGGCCGGCTCGTGAACGCCGACGAGTGCGTGGGCGAGATCGTCAACACCGGCGGCACGGGCCCCTTCGAGGGCTACTACAACAACCCCGAGGCCACCGAGGCCACCACCAAGGGGGGCTGGTACTGGAGTGGCGATCTCGGCTACCTCGACGACGACCGCTACCTCTACTTCGCGGGCCGCAACGCCGACTGGATCCGCGTCGACGGGGAGAACTTCCCCGCCGGTCCCATCCAGTCCGCGGTCGCCGCCCACCCCGACGTGGTCGAGGCCGTCGTCTACGGCGTGCCCGACGAGAGCGCCGGCGACCAGGTCATGGCCGCCCTGGTGCTGCGGCCCGGGGCGACCCTCGACCGGCTCGCGTTCGCCGCGTGGGTCGACGCCCTCCCCGATGTCGGGCCCAAGTGGCGGCCCCGCTACGTGCGGATCGCCGACCACCTGCCGACCACGGGTACGAACAAGGTCGTGACCCGCACGCTCGTGCGCCAGAAGTTCCGCCGAGACCGGGTGGGCGACGACGAGCTGTGGGTGCGCGAGCGGGGTGACGATGCCTACCGGCCGTTCAGCGACGACGACGAGGCCGACCTCCGGGCTCGTTTCGCCGCCAACGGGCGCGAGCGGTTCTGGGACCTGTGAGCCCGCGGCGCGAGGGGAACCGGTGGATCTCGCGCTGAGCGAGGACGAGCGCGGGTTCGCCGCCGAGGTGCGCACGTTCCTCGCCGACCACCTCGAGCCGCCACCCCCCTTCGCCTCGACCGAGGAGGAGGTCGCCTGGGGCCGGGCGTGGCAGGCGACGCTCGCCGAGGCCCGCCTCGTCGGCATCCACTGGCCCCGCGAGTACGGCGGCCGGGGGGCGACGCCCGTACAGGTCGCCCTCTACAACATGGAGTACGCGCGGGCCCGGGCCCCCCAGCCCGTCAACCGGGTGGGCATCAACCTGGCGGGCCCGACCCTGTTGGCCTGCGGCACCGACGAGCAGCGGGCCCGCTGGCTGCCCCGGATCCTCGACGCGTCCGAGATCTGGTGCCAGCTGTTCTCGGAGCCGAACGCCGGCTCCGACCTCGCCTCGCTGACCACCCGGGCCGAGCGGGTCGACGGGGGGTGGCTGGTGACGGGCCAGAAGGTCTGGACCTCGTACGCCACCGTCGCCCGTTGGGGGATCGGGCTCGTGCGCACCGATCCCGACGCCCCCCGCCATCGGGGCATCTCGTACCTGGTGATCGACATGACCGAGCCCGGTGTCGAGGTGCGCCCCCTCGTGCAGATCACCGGCGAGGCCGAGTTCAACGAGGTGTTCCTCGACGAGGTGTTCGTCCCCGACGACCAGCTCGTGGGCGGGCTGCACGACGGGTGGGCCGTGGCCAACACGACGCTCGCCCACGAGCGGGGCACCGCCTTCCCCTTCAAGGAGCAGGTGGTGCACGAGGTCTTCCTCGACGAGCTCTACGAGCTGGCCGCCTCGACCGGGCGCCTCGACGACGTGACCATCGCCGACCGGCTGGCCCAGGTCTTCGTGGAGCTGCGCCTGCTGCGCCTCCACAACTGGCAGACCCTGTCGAACCTGGGCAAAGGGCGCGAGCCGGGCGCCGATTCGAGCGTGGTGAAGCTCACCTGGACCGAGGTCACCCAGCACCTGTCCAGCCTCGCCCTCGACGTCCTGGGCCCCGCCGGCTCCCTCGAGGGCCCGTGGGCCCGCCAGTGGCTGTGGAGCCAGGCCGCGGGGATCGCCGGCGGCACCTCGGAGGTGCAGCGCACGATCATCGCCGAGCGGCTTCTCGGCCTGCCGCGCGGCTGAGCGCCGGGCTACGCCAGGATCTCGTAGACGGGGTTGAGCATGGCGAGCTGGCCGTGGTGCTCGCCCACCACGCCCTGGGCCTTGAGGCGGACGCCGACGTTGATGCCCGGCACCTCCCGGCGACCGAGGAAGACCACGACGATCCCGCCGCTGTCGTCGGCGAGCGTGCACTCGAGGGCGGGCACGCCGGACCAGGGTTGCACCCGCAACGCCCGGATCCGCCCGGACACGAGCACGCGCTGGCGGTGCTCGACGGCGCCGATCGGGATCGAGCCGTCCTCGTTCGCGGTGGCGGGCGGGGACGGCCGCGACGCCGCGCCGTTGCCCGTGGCGGCCTCGACCGCCGCGACCACGGGGTCGGCGCTGCGCACGTTGGCGACGCTCTTCAGGTCGAGGTGGTACGGCACGACCGTCACGTTGCAGTGGGGGAGCGTCGACAGCGCCTTGACCATCTGGTCCGACGTGCGGTCGTGGAGGAGGCGGTGCCAGAACCGGCGGTACTCGCGGCGCGGGATCAGCACGCTCACCTCGGTCTCGCCGTCGGCGAGCTCGCCCGCCGCGATCTCCGCGGCCGCCTGGGTGACCCGGCGGTCCTGGCACTCGACGATGTCGAGGGCGAGGCGGCCGAGGCCGAGGCGCCGCCAGTTCGCGGCGAGGTCGGCAGTGACGATCGGGTCGAGGTCGAGGTGCACCGCCCGGAGCTCGTCGGGGGTCAGGGTGCGGGCGTACTGGATGGCCCGGGCCGCGGCCACGTCGAGGGTGTCGACGAGCACGAGCACGACGTGGCGGCGCAGGATCGGCGCCGAGGCCGCGGCGTGGGCGTCCTCCTGGAGCTCGGCGGCCTCGTGGGTGTACTGGCGGTTGAGCCGGAAGAGCAGGGCGACCAGGGCGGGGATCAGCACCACGATGATCCAGGCGCCGTGGGTGAACTTGGTGACCGCGACGATGACCGCCACGAGCAGGGTCATGGCCGCGCCGATGCCGTTGATGGCGAGGCCGCGGCGCCAACCGGGCTCGCGGAGCCGCAGGTGGTGCTTGGCCATGCCCGCCTGGCTGAGGGTGAAGCTCGTGAACACGCCGAGCGCGTAGAGCGGGATCAGCCGCTCGACCTTCGCCCCCGTGGCGAGGACCAGCACGATGGCCGACCCGGCCAGGGTGATCACGCCGTTCGAGAACACCAGGCGGTGGCCCCGCTTGGTCAGCTGGCGCGGCATGAAGCGGTCGCCGGCGGCGAAGCTCGCCAGCCGGGGGAAGTCGGCGAACCCGGTGTTCGCGGCCAGCACGAGGATCAGCATCGTGCCGAACTGGAGGGCGTAGAACAGCACGTCGCCCACGGGGCCGCCGCCGTAGACCAGCTTGCCGACCTGGGAGATGACGGTCGGGGTGCCCTCCTCGAACGGCGTGGCGTGGACCTTGGAGGCCAGCAGGGACAGCCCGAGGAACATGAACCCGAGGGCCGTGCCCATCACCACGAGCGTCGACCGGGCGTTCTTGGCCGCGGGCTCCTTGAACGCCGGCACCCCGTTGGAGATGGCCTCGACGCCGGTGACCGCGGCGCCGCCGGAGGCGAACGCGTGCAGGACGACGAACAGGGTCGCGCCGTAGAAGATCCCGTCGGCGGCGCTGCCGTTGGGGCCGGACAGCATCCCCTCGCTGGTGGTCTCGACGGGCAGGTCGCCGAGGACGAGCTGGTAGAGGCCCACGCCGAGCAGGACGGCCATGTTGGCCATGAAGAAGTAGGTCGGGATGGCGAAGGCCTTGCCGGACTCGCGCACCCCCTTCAGGTTCCCGAAGGCGATGATGAGGATGAAGGTGATCGAGATCGGCACGACGAAGGCCTCGAGCGCGGGGAAGGCCGACGCGAGCGCGGCGCTCCCGGCCGACACCGACACCGCCACGGTGAGGATGTAGTCGACGAGCAGCGACACCCCGGCCACGGCGGCGGGACCCTCGCCGAAGTTGTCCTTGGTGACGATGTACGCCCCACCGGCGTTGGGATAGGCGGCGATCGTCTGGCGGTACGACAGGATCAGGAAGCCGAGGACGACGAGCATCGCCACGGTCACGGGCACGACCAGCGAGAACGCGGCCAGGCCGATCACCGGGATGAGGACGCGGAGGATCTCCTCGGTCGCGTAGGCCGACGAGGAGAGGTTGTCGCTGGCGAACACGGCCAGGGCGGTGGGCTTGCCCAGGCGCTCGTGCTCGAGGCGGTCGGTGGCCAGCGGGGCGCCCAGCAACCTCGTCTTGACCCGGTAGGAGAGCGGCTCGGGGAGGTCGACGCGGGGCGCCATCCGCTTGGGCGTGAGCCGCTCCGCCCCGACCACCTTGGTGCCCGCGAGGTCGTCCTCGGTCTTCACCCGGTCAGTCGATACCCCGGCGGGCGGCACCGGCAACCGAACGGCATCAAGATCGCGTCAATATCGGCGCAGGGCCCCGCAGGACCCGGCGACGGGTGGCTCAGGCGTGCGCCGCCCCGGCGGGGGCCTGCAGCTCGTAGACGGGGTTGAGCACGGCCAGGTTGCCGTTGTGCTCGCCCACCACGCCGCTCACGCTCATCCGCACCCCGGTCTCCACGCCGGGGACGTGGCGACGGCCCAGGAACACGACGGTGAGCGCGCCGGTGTCGTCCTCGAGGGTGCACTCGAGCGTCGAGACCCCCGACCAGGGCTGCACCCGCATCCGGCGCACCTTGCCCTCCACCAGCACGCGCTGGCGGTGGCGCACCTCGGCGATCGGGGTGGTGCCGTCGGTGCGGCGCGCCGTGGGCGCGAGGAGGCGGTCCACCTCGGCGGCCTCGTCCTTGACCTTGCGGGCCCGGCCGCCCCGGGTGCCGGGGATGGTGGTCGGGATCTCCGTGCGACGGCGGCCCAGGTGGTAGGGGACGATGGTCACGTTGCAGTGCGGCAGGTTCGACAGGGTGGCGGCCATCTTGTCGGACGTGCGGTCGTGCAGCAGGCGGTGCCAGCCCCGTCGGTACTCGCGGCGGGGGATGAGCACGCTCACCTCGGTGTCGCCGTCGACCAGGGCCTGGGCCGCGATCTCGGCCGCGCCCTTGGTGACGCGGCGGTCCTGGCACTCGATGATGTCGAGGGTGAGCCGGGTCAGGCCCAGACTGCGCCAGCGCTCGGCGAGGCGGGCGGTGCGGATCGGGTCGAGGTCGAAGTGCACCGCCCGCAGCTCGTCGGGCGCCAGGGTGCGGGCGTACTGGATGGCCCGGGCCGACGCCACGTCGAGGCGGTCGACCAGCACGAGCACCACGTGGCGCCGCAGGATCGGGGCCTCCGCGGCGAGCTGCGCGTCGTGCTCCAGCTCGACCTCCTCGTCGGTATACTGCCGGTTGAGGCGGAACAGCAGCCAGACCACGAGCGGGACGACGGTGAGCACGACCCAGGCCCCCTCGGTGAACTTGGTGATGCCGGTGACCAGCGCGACGAGCAGCGAGACGGCGGCGCCGACCCCGTTGATGAGCAGGCCCCGCTGCCAGCCGGGCTCCTTGTGGCGCACGTGGTGCTTGGCCATGCCGGCCTGGCTCAGGGTGAAGCCCGTGAACACGCCGATGGCGTAGAGCGGGATCAGGCGCTCGACCTTGGCCTGGGTGGCGATCACGAGGACCACCGAGACCGCGGAGAGGGCGATGATGCCGTTCGAGAACACCAGGCGGTGGCCGCGGGTGGTGAGCTGGCGGGGGAGGAAGGCGTCGCCGGCCGCGAAGCTGGCCAGGCGGGGGAAGTCGGCGTAGCTCGTGTTGGAGGCGAGCACGAGGATCAGCACCGTGCCGGCCTGGAGCGAGAGGTAGAGCAGGTGGCCGAGGGCGGACTCGCCGTAGACGAGCTCGCCGATCTGGCTCAACACCGTCGGTGTGCCCTCGAGGAACGGTCGGGCCTCGACCTCTGCGGCGAGCACCGAGATGCCGAGGAACATGATCCCGAGTGCGACGCCCATGACCACGAGGGTGGTGCGGGCGTTCCGCCACGACGGCTCCTTGAACGCGGGCACCCCGTTGGAGATGGCCTCGACGCCGGTCACGGCGGCGCCGCCGGAGGCGAAGGCCCGCAACATCACGAAGATGCCGGCGCCGTAGAACAGCAGGTCGTCGGCCCCGACACCGGCGGGGATCATCTCGGACTCGACCTCGGCCTGGGGCAGGTCGCCCGCCACGAGTCGCACCACGCCGACGGTCAACAGCACG
Organism: uncultured Microthrixaceae bacterium; assembly: GCA_964649545.1. Classification (GTDB taxonomy): domain Bacteria; phylum Actinomycetota; class Acidimicrobiia; order Acidimicrobiales; family DATDAH01; genus JAEUJM01. The sequence goes on from CAZYPY010000027.1 coordinate 9,448, forward strand.
GCGATGTTGAGCATGAAGAAGTAGGTCGGGGCCGCGAAGAGCTTCCCGGACTCCCGGACGCCGCGGAGGTTGCCGTACGAGACGATCACGATGAACAGCAGGGCGATGGGGACGACGAAGTCGGCGAGGGCCGGGATGGCCGAGGCCAGGGCGGCGGCGCCGGCGGCCACCGACACCGCCACGGTGAGGATGTACCCGATGAGCAGGGCCACGCCCGAGACCTGGGCCAGGCCGATGCCGAAGTTGTCCTTGGTGACGACGTAGGCGCCGCCGGCGCTCGGGTAGGCCTTGATGGTCTGGCGGTAGGAGAGGATGAGCAGGGCGAGGACCCCGAGGAGCGCGCCGGTCACGGGCACGACGAGCGAGAAGGCCGCGACCCCCACGGCCGGGATGAGCACCCGCAGGATCTCCTCCGTGGCGTAGGCGGAGGACGAGAGGTTGTCGCTGGCGAACACGGCCAGGGCGGTGGGCTTGCCGAGGCGCTCGTGCTGGAGCTCGTCGGTGTCGAGTGGCGGGCCCAGCAGCTTGTTCTTCAGGCGATAGCCGAGGGGCTCCGGCAACTCGACGCGCGGCGGGAGCGGCTTGGGGGTCAGGCGGTCGTCGGCCTCCGCCGCGGCGCCGGGGGCGGCAGCGGTCTCGTCGATGGACGTCACCACGCCAGTCCACCATGCGCGCGGTCGTCGCGCGCCATCGTCGCCGGGAGCGGTCGTCAGGTTCGATTCAGACGCTCGCGCGCCGGCCGCCGGCGGCCAGGGCGAGTTGTGGCGACCCGCGCTTTGGGTGTTGCATCTCGCCATGCACGTGATCGTCGTGGGGTGCGGCCGGGTCGGCTCCGAGCTGGCCGGCAACCTGGAGGCGGGCGGCCATACCGTCGCCGTGATCGACAAGGACGCCCGGTCGTTCCGTCGGCTGCCCGACGGGTTCCAGGGCCGGACCGTGCACGGCCTGGGCTTCGACCGAGACGATCTCGGCGCGGCCGGGATCGAGGAGGCCGACGCGGTCGCGGCGGTCACCTCGGGCGACAACTCCAACATCCTCACCGCCCGCATCGCCCGCGAGCACTTCGAGGTCCCCAACGTGGTGGCGCGGATCTACGACCCGCGCCGGGCCGTGATCTACCAGCGCCTCGGCATCGCCACCGTGGCCACGGTGACGTGGACCACCGAGCAGATCACCCGGCGCCTGTTCCCCGACCAGTCCCACCTCGAGTGGTCGGACCCGACCGGGGACCTGATGCTCGTGGAGCGGATCCTCCCCGATGCGTGGGCGGGTCGGCGCCTCGCCGACCTGGGATTCTCCGCCCGCATCCGGATCGTGGCCCTCGTCCGCGCCGGCCAGCCCCTTCTCGTCGACACCGACACCGTCGGCCACGACGGCGACACCCTGCACGTGATGGTGCACCGCGACGCCGCCGAAGAGCTCGACGCCACGCTCGCGGACGCCTCGGGAGGCCCGTCGTGAAGATCGCCATCGCCGGCGCCGGCAACGTGGGCAGCTACATCGCCGCCGACCTCCAGGCCGCGGGCCACGACATCCTGCTCATCGAGCAGGAGTACGACCTCGGGACCCGCACCCAGGCCGAGCTCGCCGACGTCGAGGTCTTCATCGGTGACGCGTGCGAGGTCAACGTCCTGCGCGACGCCGGCGTGGGCTCGGCCGACGTCATGGTCGCGGCCACGGGCGACGACGAGGACAACCTCGTGGTCTCGCTCCTGGCCAAGCAGGAGTTCGCGGTGCCCCGCGTCGTGGCGCGGGTCAACCACCCGCAGAACCACTGGCTGTTCAACGAGACCTGGGGGGTCGACGTGTCGGTGTCGACCCCGCACCTGCTCACCGCACTGGTGGAGGAGGCCGTGTCGGTCGGCTCGCTGGTCCGGCTGCTCCAATTCGCCGGCGGTGACGCGGGCCTCGTCGAGGTGACGCTGGCCGCGGACTCGCCGGCCGCCGGCAAGGCCGTGGTCGACCTGGGGATGCCGCGCGACGCCAGCATCGTGGCGGTGGTCCGCGACCAGCACGTGGTGGTGCCCCGTGGTGACACCGTGCTGCAGGCCGAGGACGAGGTGCTCGTGCTCATCACCAACGCCTCGGAGGACCAGGTCAAGGCCATCCTCGTCGCCGGCTGATCTCCCCCGCGGGGTTCCGGGGCGAACCGGCCAAGGGGGCCTCAGCGGCTCGGGGCCCCCTGGGGGAAGTGGAAGTCGAGCCAGTCGAGCACGGTGCGGGCGATGGCCCGACCCTCGTCGGTGAGCGCGCCGCCGTCGACCACGTCGAACCCGTGGTCCAGGCCGGGGAGCACCTTGGTGGCGACGACCTCGCCCGCCTGGTCCAGGGCGGCGGCGAAGCGCTCGGTCTGGCCGACCGGGATCACCTCGTCCTCCTCGCCGTGGATGAGCAGCGCGGGCCCGTGGGCGCCCTCGGCGTTGATGACCGAGTTGGCCTTCTTCCAGCGCTCCCGGACCTCGGGGTCGGGGCTCGACTCGGGACCGCCGTAGTAGCGCTCCTCGTCGGCCGAGAGGCCGGTGTAGTAGCCGTAGAACCCGATGAACCCGTTGATGTGATCGGGGGTTCGGGGCCACATCTCGGCGCCGTAGTAGAAGGGGTCGTCCCCCGACACGTACACCTGGCCGCCCAGGCGGGAGCCCGCCGAGCTGCCGTGCACGAGGATGCGGTCGAGGTCGACGCCGAGCTCCGCGGCGTGGTCGCGGACCCACTGCACCGCGGCCTTCACGTCCTGCTCGGGCTCCGGATACACCGGCGAGCGGGTGGTCTCGCCGAAGATCAGGTAGTCGATCGACAGCGTGACGTACCCGTTGTACTGGTACACCTGGGCCCACCCGGACATGTCGCTGCGGGACCCGCCGAAGCCGCCGCCGCCGTGCACGAGGACGACGGCCACGTCACGGTGCGGGCCCTCGGGGATGCAGAGGTCGCCGAGGCGCTCGTCGGTCGAGGTCGGCGGGGTGGTGACCACGGTGGTGCAGCCGGGGGCGAGCGTGCCCCCGGCGGGCTCATCGGGGCCACCACTCGAGGCGGCGACGTCGTCAGCGGCCTCGAGGGCGGCGGCGTCGCTCCCGCTCGAGCCGCTCGGCGCCGGGGACAGGCGGGCCACCGCCACGCCCGCGGTGGCGAGCAGCGCGGCGACGGCGACGACCGTCCCGAGGGCGCGCAGCACACGACGCATGTCCTCCTATCGGCAGGCGGACCGGGCTCTACATGGGGGAGGTGGGGGCCAGCGGGCGACCGGCGAGCAGGCTCGCGGTGCGGTGGGCGAGGGCCGCGAGCGTCAGCGTCGGCCCGTAGCCCGCCGAGGTGACGAAGACCGAGGAGTCGGCGCAGAGCAGGTTCTCCACGTCGTGGAACCGTCCGTCGGGCCCGACGACGCTCGTCGTCGGGTCGGTGCCCATGCGACAGGTGCCCATGACGTGCCGCGAGGACGGGGCCATGCCGAGGGGGTGGTCGACGACCGCGCCACGGTCGGTGATCGGCGGCGAGGTGCTCGACACCGTCCAGTCGGCGCCGGCCTCGGACATCACCCGCTCGAGCAGGGGGGACCAGTGGGCCGACGCGACGAGCTCGTGGCGGTGGGGGGCGTAGGTGACGCGGCCCGCGGGCCGTCCCCACACGTCACGGACCGAGGGGTCGAGGTCGATCCGGTTGACCGACTGGGCCAGGTCCTCGCCCTGCATGGTGAACACCCACAGGCGGTCGCGCAGCGACGAGTCCCGCATGCACGCGTTGTGCAGCGCGCCGGTGGGGTAGTTCAGCGCCTCCTGGATGGGATGGGCGGCGGCGCCGTGCTCGACGATCCCGCCCCGGATCCACGGCAGGCCGGACGTACGGGCGGCGGCGAGGTCGTCCGCGCCGGGCGCGCAGAAGTCGTCGTGGAGGTGGGTGACCGACCGGCCGCGGTGACCGTGCAGCGGGAAGGGGAAGCCTCCGACCGTGAAGGTCTGGAAGTGGTACATCAGGTTGCGGCCGACCTGGTCCGACGAGTTGCCCACGCCGCAGAGCAGCAGGAGCCGGGGCGTCTCGAAGGCGCCGGCGGCCAGCACCACGTGGTCGGCACGGACCTCGCGGGCCTCGCCGGCGGCGTCGAGGTAGCGGACGCCGGTGGTCCGTCGCCCCGAGGCGTCGAGGAGCACGTCGGTGACGTGGGACTCCGGCCGCAGGTCGCACCGACCGGTCGCAAGGGCGCGCGCGAGCATCGCGATGGGGTCGCCCTTGGCGTGGATGGGGCAGCCGTAGTACCCGCAGAACCCGCAGTCGTTGCACGCCGGCCGACCGTCGTACGGGACGCTGTTGGCCCCGGTCGGCGCCCGGTAGGGGTGCAGGTCGAGGCGCTCGGCCGCGGGCACCGACAGGGTGGCGCCGAACATGTCGGGGCCGGGTGGCATCGGGTACGGACCCGACCGCCAGGCGGCGAAGGGGTTCGCGGTGTGGTCACCCGCCACGCCGATGGCCCGCTCCACTGCGGCGTAGTACGGCTCGAGGTCCTCGTAATCGAGGGGCCAGTCGCGCACGTCGGCGCCCTCGACCGGGCCGAGCTCGCTGCGCAGGCGGAAGTCCGGCTCCCGGAACCGCGGGAGCTTGCCGTCGGCGTGGGTGCCGCCACCGCCGACCGTCGAGGGCAGGTTGTTCACGTCGCCGGTGAAGAGGCGGTCGCCGTCGTCGGGCGTCCGCCGGAAGGTCCGGGGCTCGGCCAGGGGGTCCGGGCCGAGGAAGTGGCGGAACGCGAACTTCAGCTCGTCGTTGGAGAACTCGAACCTCGGGGCGTACGGCGGCTCGGTGTCGACCAGGTGGTTGCGGCCCTTCTCCAGCACGACCACCGACCAACCGGCCGCGGTCAGCACCTCGGCGACGGTGGCGCCCCCCGGGCCCGACCCGACGACGACGGCGTCGGCGTCCCGATCAGCCACGCCGGCTCCGGTCAGTCACGGCCGGTCACCTCGACCGGGGTCCAGCCGCGCGGCTGGGCGTCGCCCGGGAACCCGATGGAGGCCCAGCCCGCGCCGTCACGGTTGCCCCCGTAGACCGGGTCGGCGTACAGCCCCTCGCACGCGTGCGTGTGCAGGAGCGCCGCGAACCCGGGATCCACGGCCAGTCGGGCGTCCTGCTCGTCGGCGTCGGCGTCGGCGAAGTCCGCGCCCAGGGCGGCGAGGCCCTCGCGGTAACGCTCCTGGAGGCCCACCACCGGGCCGTTCCACTCCCGCTCGGGGATCCCCTGCGAGCCCTCGATGCGCGTGCGCCAGGCGAGCTCCTCGACCCGGCCGAGGGGCGTGAAGGCCGAGAAGCCGTCGTCGCCCCCGTGGCGCCCGGAGAACGGGCCGCCCGCCCAGATCCGGGGCGGGTCGACCAGGAAGGCGCCGAGGAGCCCGTCGACGTAGTCCGCGACGCCGCCGGCCACGGCGCCGGGGGCGCCCTCGTCGTCCGGCGGGATGATCCGGTCCACGGCCGCCGCCAGCGTGCGGCGCTCCTCGTCGGTGAGCCAGGTGATGCGCCCACCCTAGGCAACCGGCCGCGGTCCTCGGCCGTGGTGTCAGGAGGGCATCAGGACCGGAGGTCCCGGCGTCAAAGGGCCGTCAAGGCCCTCCCGCCGGCCCCGCCGTCGCCCTAGACCGATCTCATGGGTCAGAGGAGCACACCACCGTTCGACCCCTTCGTCTCGGGGCTCGCGGCGAGCGGGGCGCTCGCGCTGCTCGCGGTCACGCTGGTCCCGCTGCGGACGTGGCTCGGCAACACCAACGTCGCGCTGGTGCTGGTCGTCGGCATCGTGGCCGCGGCCGCCATCGGTGGGCGGTCGGCCGGTGTGGCGGGCTCGGTCGCGGCGGCCCTCGCGTACGACTTCTTCCACACCCTCCCGCACTACCAGATGCGCATCGATGCGCGGGTCGATCGGATCACCACCGTGCTGCTCCTCGTGGTCGGCGTGCTCATCGGCGAGATCGTCGTCCGGGTGCAGCGGGCCAGGGCGGTCGCCGGGGTCCGCGAGCAGGAGCTGGTCCGGCTGCGGCGGGCGGCGCACTTGTCGGCCAGCACCGACGCGACCCAGCTCGTCCCCATGCTCGAGGAGGAGATCGGCGCGGCCCTCGGTCTCTGGTACTGCCGGTTCGAGCCGGGGCCGCTTCGCGCGCCCATGCCGCACCTGACCCGCGACGGCGTCCGGCTCCCCGCCGAGGCGCCGGTCGTGACCGCCGACCCCAACACGTGGGCCGTCGACCTCCCGGTGCTCGCCGGTGACCGTGAGCTCGGCCACTTCGTCCTGATCCCCCACGAGGCCAGCGACAGCGCGGCCTTCTCGCCCGACGGACGGCGTGATGCCCTCGCCATGGCTGATCAGCTCGCCGCCGTCCTCGTCGCCGACGACCACGGAGGGCCCGACCATGGGTGACCTGATCTTCGTCCTGGTGGTGGTGGCGTTCTTCGCCCTCACCGCGCTGTTCGTGCGCTGGTGCGACCGGCTGATCGGGCCGGACGACCTCTCGGGCTCACGGCGGGACCCGGCCGAGGCGGAGGCGGATCGATGACGTTCGACAACGTGGCGGCGCTGGTCGTCGCGGTGCTCGTCGCCGTCTACCTCGTCGCCGCCCTGATCTTTCCGGAGCGGTTCTGATGAGCGGTGCGGTCTGGGTCCAACTCGCGTTGCTCGTGGGCGGTCTCGCCGTCGGCACCCGCGCGCTCGGCCCCTACCTGGCGCGGGTCTTCGGCGACGGGCCGGCGCCAGGCGAGCGCGTCTTCGGGCCGATCGAGCGCCTGGTCTTCCGCCTGTGCGGCGTGGACCCGGCGCGCGAGCAGCGGTGGAACGTGTACGCCCTCTCGTTGCTCGCGTTCAGCGCGGTCTCCGTGGTGTTCCTCTACGCCCTCCAGCGACTCCAGGGGCTCCTGCCGCTGAACCCGACGGACGCGGTCGGGTTCCCACCGGCGCTGGCCTTCAACACCGCGGTCAGCTTCGTGACCAACACGAACTGGCAGAACTACGGCGGCGAGCTGACCATGAGCCACTTCACCCAGATGAGCGGGTTGGCAGTACAGAACTTCGCGTCCGCCGCGGTGGGGCTCTGCGTCGCGTTCGCCCTCATCCGGGGCCTCACCCGGGCCCGGGGTGCCACGATCGGCAACTTCTGGGTCGACCTCGTCCGGGGGACCGTGCGGGTTCTCGTCCCCCTCGCCCTGGTCGTGGCTCTCGTCTTCGTCGCCCGGGGCACCGTGCAGAACCTCCACGGCTTCACCGACGTGCGCACGGTCGAGGGCGTGGTGCAGTCGGTCCCGGGTGGTCCTGCGGCCAGCCAGGAGGCGATCAAGGAGCTGGGAACGAACGGCGGCGGCTTCTGGAACGCGAACAGCGCCCATCCCCTGTCGAACCCGGACGGCCTGACCAACCTGCTCCAGGTCTTCTCTCTGCTGCTCCTCCCGTTCGCGCTCACCTACGCCTTCGGGCGCCTGGCGAAGGACCAGAAGCAGGGCTGGGTGGTGTTCGCCGCCATGTTCGTCCTGTGGGCCGGTGCGACGGCCGCGGCCATGGGCTTCGAGACGCTGGGCAACGACCGCCTCGACCCGGTCGGGGTCGACCAGGTGGCGACCGCGACCCAGACGGGCGGGAACCTCGAGGGCAAGGAGGTGCGCTTCGGCCCGGGCCTGTCGGGTCTCTACGCCTCCTCGACGACGGGCACCTCGACCGGCGCGGTCATCTCCTCCCACGACAGCTTCACGCCCTTCGGTGGCGCCGCCCCGCTCGTCAACATGATGCTCGGCGAGGTCAGCCCGGGCGGCGTGGGAGCGGGCCTGTACGGCATGTTGGTCTTCGTCCTGCTCGCGGTGTTCATCGCCGGGCTCATGGTCGGGCGGACGCCCGAGTACCTCGGCAAGAAGATCCAGGCCACCGAGATGAAGCTGGTCGTCCTGTACGTCCTCGCGGTGCCGCTCGTCGTCCTCGGCTTCACCGCCGCGTCCCTGCTGCTCGACTCGGCGCTCGCGTCGCAGGCGAACACCGGGCCCCACGGGCTCACCGAGATCGCCTACGCGTTCACCTCGGCGGGCAACAACAACGGCTCGGCGTTCGGTGGGCTCTCCGGCGACACCGACTGGTACAACACGACGCTCGGGCTCTCGATGCTCGTCGGCCGCTTCCTGCTCATCGTGCCGGTCCTGGCCATCGCCGGGTCGCTGGTGCGCAAGCAGCCCGTGCCCCCGTCGGCCGGCACGTTCCCCACGGGGACGCCGCTGTTCGTCGGACTCCTCGTGGGGGTCGTGATCATCGTGGTCGGGCTCACCTACTTCCCGGTGCTCGCACTCGGCCCCCTCGCGGAGGGACTGGCATGAGCGAGCAGAAGCGGTCGTTGTTCGATCGGGAGATCGCGGGCCGCGCCGCGGCCGACGCATTCCGCAAGCTCCACCCCAAGGTGGCCATGCGCAACCCGGTCATGTTCGTGGTGCTCATCGGGTCGGTCCTGACCACGGTGATCTTCCTCCGGGACGTCCGCACCGCGCCCGCCGACGAGAACGTGTTCGGTGGCATGGTCGCCCTGTGGCTGTGGTTCACCGTCCTCTTCGCCAACTTCGCCGAGGCCGTGGCGGAGGGCCGGGGCAAGGCCCAGGCGGACTCGCTGCGCAAGGCGAAGGCGGACACCACGGCGCGGGTCCGCCGTGCCGGCGGGGACATCGAGGAGGTGCCGAGCCCGCAGCTCACCCTCGGCGACGAGTGCGTGGTCGCCGCGGGTGAGGTGATCCCCGGGGACGGCGAGGTGATCGAGGGCATCGCCAGCGTCGACGAGTCGGCCATCACCGGCGAGTCGGCCCCGGTCATCCGGGAGTCGGGCGGGGACCGCTCGGCGGTCACGGGCGGCACCCGGGTGCTCTCCGACGAGATCGTGGTGCGCATCACGGCCAAGCCCGGTGAGACGTTCCTCGACCGCATGATCGGCCTCGTGGAGGGGGCCTCCCGGCAGAAGACGCCGAACGAGATCGCTCTCAACATCCTGCTGGCCGGTCTCACCCTGATCTTCCTCCTCGCCACGATCACGCTCCAGCCGCTGGCGATCTACTCGGACGCGGAGCAGCCGGTGATCGTGCTCGTGGCCCTGCTCGTCTGCCTCATCCCGACCACCATCGGGGCACTGCTCTCGGCCATCGGCATCGCCGGCATGGACCGGCTCGTGCAGCGCAACGTGCTGGCCATGAGCGGGCGGGCGGTCGAGGCCGCGGGCGACTGCTCGACCCTGCTGCTCGACAAGACCGGCACCATCACGCTCGGCAACCGCCAGGCCTCGGAGTTCATCCCCGTCGGGGGCGTGAGCGACGAGGAGCTGGCCGAGGTCGCCCAGCTCTCGAGCCTGGCCGACGAGACGCCCGAGGGGCGCTCCGTCGTGGTGCTCGCCAAGGAGCAGTTCGGCCTGCGCGAGCGGGAGCTGGCGGGTGCCGAGCTCGTCCCCTTCACGGCCCAGACCCGCATGAGCGGTGTGGACTTCCAGGGCCGCTCGATCCGCAAGGGGGCCGCCGATTCGGTGCGGCGGTGGGTGGAGGAGGCGGGCGAGGCCGTGCCCGAGGAGCTCGGCGCCATCGTCGACGGCATCGCCTCGGCCGGCGGTACGCCGCTCGTCGTCGCTTCGGGCGAGGGCGTCGACGGCTCGGAGAACCGCCGGGCTCTCGGGGTCATCCACCTGAAAGACGTCGTCAAGCAGGGGATGCGGGAGCGCTTCGACGAGCTGCGGGCGATGGGCATCCGCACGGTGATGATCACCGGCGACAACCCCCTCACCGCCAAGGCCATCGCCGACGAAGCGGGCGTGGACGACTTCCTGGCGGAGGCCACGCCCGAGGACAAGATGGCGCTGATCAAGCGGGAGCAGGCGGGCGGCTTCCTCGTGGCCATGACGGGAGACGGCACGAACGACGCCCCCGCCCTCGCCCAGGCCGATGTCGGCGTGGCCATGAACACCGGCACGCAGGCGGCCAAGGAGGCGGGGAACATGGTCGACCTCGACTCCAACCCGACGAAGCTCATCGAGATCGTCGAGATCGGCAAGCAGCTCCTCATCACCCGGGGCTCGCTCACCACCTTCTCGATCGCCAACGATGTCGCCAAGTACTTCGCCATCATCCCGGCGATGTTCGTGGGGGTGTTCCCGGCCCTCGACACGCTGAACGTGATGCAGCTCTCGTCGTCGCGGTCGGCGATCCTCTCCGCGGTCGTCTTCAACGCCCTGGTGATCGTCGCCCTCATCCCGCTGGCGCTCCGCGGCGTGCGCTTCCGTGCGCTCTCGGCCTCGGCGGTGCTGCGTCGGAACCTCGCCATCTACGGCCTCGGCGGCCTGGTCGTCCCCTTCGTGGGCATCAAGCTCATCGACGTCGTCCTCACCGCCATGGGGGTCTCCTGACGTGCGGCGCCAACTCCTCCCCGCCGTGCGCATGCTGCTCGCCCTCACGGTGCTGTGCGGCCTGGCCTACCCGCTGGTGGTCACGGGCGCGGCCCAGGTGGCCTTCCGCCACCAGGCCGAGGGCTCGCTGGTCGAGGTCGACGGCGAACCGGTCGGCTCGGCCCTCCTCGGGCAGGCCTTCACCCGACCCGAGTACTTCCACCCCCGGCCCTCGGCCGCAGGAGACGGGTACGACGCCACCGCCAGCGGGGCCTCGAACCTGGGGCCGACCCACCCCGACCTCTTGGCGGCGGTCTCGGATCGGGTCGACGCCTACCGGGCGGACAACGGCCTCGCCGCCGACCAGCCGGTGCCGGTCGACGCCGTGACCGCCTCGGCCTCGGGTCTCGACCCGCACATCTCGGTGGCCAACGCCCGCCTCCAGGCCGCTCGGGTGGCGGAAGCCCGGGGCCTGGCCATCGGGGACGTGCTCGCGCTCGTCGACGACCACACCGACGGTCGGGTGCTCGGGGTGCTGGGGGAGCCCGGCGTGAACGTGCTCGAGCTCAACCTCGCCCTCGACGAGGCGTCGGGTTCGTAACCTCGTGAGCGTGCATCCTGAGCCGCGCGACGTCCGCAACGGATCGCCGCGACCCCAGGACGGCGTCGCGCTCCGCACAGGCCGTGGCAAGCTCCGCATCTACCTCGGCGCGGCGCCGGGCGTGGGCAAGACCTACGCCATGCTCAACGAGGGCCGCCGCCGACGCGACCGGGGCACGGACGTCGTCGTCGGCTACGTCGAGACCCACGGGCGGCCGAACACCGCCGCGCAGCTCGGTGACCTCGAGGTGGTGCCGCGGCGCACCATCGTGCACCGGGGCACGAGCTTCTCGGAGATGGACCTCGACGCGGTGCGGGCCCGGGCCCCCCGGGTGGTCCTCGTCGACGAACTGGCCCACACGAACGTCCCGGGCAGCACCCACCGCAAGCGGTGGGAGGACGTGGCCGTCCTGCTCGACGAGGGGATCGACGTCCTCTCGACCCTCAACATCCAGCACCTCGAATCGGTCAACGACGTGGTCGAGCGCATCACCGGCGTGCGCCAGCAGGAGACCATCCCCGACGAGTTCGTCCGGGCGGCCGACCAGGTCGAGCTGGTCGACATGACGCCGGAGGCGCTGCGACGACGGATGGCCCACGGCAACGTCTACGCCCCCGAGAAGGTCGACGCCGCCCTCGGCAACTACTTCCGGGTCGGCAACCTCGGCGCCCTGCGCGAGCTGGCGCTGCTGTGGGTCGCGGACAAGGTCGACGAGTCGCTGCAGGACTACATGGCCGACCACGGCATCGAAGGGCCGTGGGAGACCCGGGAGCGGGTCGTGGTCGCGCTCACCGGGGCGCCGAGCAGCGAGCACCTCATCCGCCGCGCCGCCCGCATGGCCATGCGGTCCAAGGCCGACCTGCTGGGCGTGCACATCAGCGTGGGCGACGGACTCTCGGGCGTGTCCAACGAGCTGCTCGTCGAGCACCGCCGGCTCCTCGAAGGGCTCGGTGGCGCCTACCACGAGGTGGTGGGGGCCGACATCGCCTCCACCCTGCTCTCGTTCGCCCGCGCCCAGAACGCCACGCAGATCGTGCTCGGTTCGAGCCGCCGATCCCGGTGGGCGGAGCTGGTGCGAGGGTCCGTCATCAACCGGGTCGTGCGGGCCTCGGGCCCCATCGACGTCCACGTCATCAGCCAGGAGGACGAGGCCGGCGAGTTGCCGGCACTGGTGCGCCGGCGCCCCTCGGCGCTGTCCCGGCAGCGCCAGGTCGCCGGTCTGGTGACGACGGTCGTGGGCGTCCCGCTCCTCACCCTGGTGATGGCGAACGCGCGGGAGGTCTTCGACCTCGAGGCCGGCATGCTCCTCTACCTGCTGCTGGTCGTCGTGGTCGCCACCGTCGGCGGCGCCGTCCCCGCGTTGCTGTGCGCGGTCACGGGGTCGCTCGCGCTCAACTGGTTCTTCACTCCGCCCTTCTACACCTGGACGATCGACGAGGGTCAGAACGCCCTCGCCCTCGCCGTGTTCGTGGCGGTGGCCATGGTGATCTCCACCCTCGTGAGCACGGCCGCCCGCCGCCGATCCGACGCCGAGCGGGCCGCTGCGGAGGCGGAGGCCCTCGCCCGCGCCACCGGCGGTCTCGTCCCCGACGACGACCCCCTCACCGCCACCCTCGACCGCCTGCGCTCGACCTTCTCCCTCGAGGCGGTGGCGGTCCTGGTCCCCGGGCCCGGCGAGGGCGCGTGGGAGCTGAGCGCCGGTGCCGGCGAGCCGGTGCCGGCCCGTCCCACCGAGGACGGCACGACCATCCCCCTCGGCGGCGGGGCCTGCCTCGTGCTCGTGGGTGCGCCGCTCCAGGGTGAGGACCTGCGGGTCCTCAACGCCTTCGCCGCCCAGCTCTCCGCCGCCCTCGATCGTCGAGCGCTGGCCCGCGAGGCGGCCGAGGCCGCGGCCCTGGTCCACACCGACCAACTGCGCACGGCCCTGCTCCGCGCCGTCTCCCACGACCTGCGCACGCCCCTGGCCTCGATCAAGGCCTCGGCCACCAGCCTGCTCCAGGACGACGTCCACTGGTCGCCGGAGGCCCAGCGGGAGTTCCTGTCGACGATCGACGAGGAGGCGGACCGGCTCGACGCCCTGGTCGGGAACCTGCTCGACATGAGCCGTCTCGAGACGGGGGCCCTCGACCTCGTGGTCCGACCGGTGGGACTCGAGGAGGTGGTGGCCACGGCCCTGGCCAGCCTCGGACCGGTGGGCGCGGCCGTCGAGGTGGAGGTGCCCGAGACCCTGCCCCGGGTCCGCGCCGACCCGGCGCTGCTCGAGCGGGCGGTGGCCAACGTGGTCGGCAACGCGGTCCAGGCGAGCCCCGACGATCGCCCCGTGCGACTCCGGGCCGGCGCGCTCGGGGACGCCGTCGAGCTCCACGTGGTCGACCGGGGCCCCGGCGTCCCGCCGGACCAACGGGAGGCGATGTTCCAGCCCTTCCAGCGCCTGGGCGACCAGCCACGCGGCAACGGGGTGGGCCTCGGCCTGGCGGTCGCCCACGGCTTCCTCGATGCCATGGGGGGATCCCTGGTCCCCGAGGACACGCCCGGCGGGGGGCTCACCATGGTGCTGCGGCTGCCCGTCGCGGCGAACGCGGAGCTCGCCGCCGAGGCGCCCGACGACCGGTCGGCGGACGCACCCGAGGGGCTGGCCCGATGACGACCGAGAGCGGTCGCGTGCTGGTGGTCGACGACGAGCCGCAGATCCGACGCGCGCTCAGCACCAACCTGGGCGCCCGGGGGTACGACGTCCTGACCGCGGCGACGGGCGAGGAGGCCCTCCGTGTCGCCGCCGAACGCCACCCCGAGGTGGTGATCCTCGACCTGGGGCTGCCCGGGATCGACGGGGTCGAGGTGGTGCGAGGGCTGCGGGGCTGGTCGAGGGTGCCCATCATCGTCCTGTCGGTGCGCAGCGACGAGTCCGACAAGGTGGCCGCCCTCGACGCCGGTGCCGACGACTACGTCACGAAGCCCTTCGGCATGAACGAGCTGCTGGCGCGGCTGCGGGCCGCGCTGCGCCGCGGGGCGCCGACCCCCGAGCAGGCCACCGTCGAGACCCCCGACTTCACCCTCGACCTGGCGGCCAAGCGGGTCCTGCGGGACGGGGCCGAGGTGCATCTGACCCCGACCGAGTGGCACCTCGTGGAGGTCCTGGTGCGCAACGCCGGCAAGCTCGTGAGCCAGCGCCAGCTGCTCCAGGAGGTCTGGGGGCCGCAGTACGGGACCGAGACGAACTACCTGCGGGTGTACCTCGCCCAGGTGCGCCGCAAGCTCGAGCCCGACCCGGCGCGGCCGCGCTACTTCATCACCGAGCCGGGCATGGGCTACCGCTTCGAGCCGGCCGACCCGCAGTAGCGTGCCGCCATGGCCAAGAGCGTCGAAGAGCTGCACGAGAAGCTGATGGACGAGTACGGGCAGGTTCGGCGGAAGTTCGACCAGATCCACACCGCCTTCGACCGGGTGATCACCGCCGGACCCGAGGACGACGTCCACGACCGCCTCCTCCACCTGGAGAAGGTGGTGAAGGAGGTGCGCGACGGCGGCGTCGTCGGCTCGGGGGCCAACGGCCACCGCCGGGCGTTGAAGGAGTACCAGGAGGCGGTGAAGGCCCAGGGGGCGCCCGACGGCGCCAAGGGCCCCACCCAGGGCTGACGGCGGCCACCCGGCTTCCCGCGCCGGGTCAGGTGCCCCAGAGCTGGTGGCGGATGAAGTCGTAGACGTTGGCGAAGTTGGTGTTGACGTCCTCGGGGATGGGGACGATCTCGCCGAGCGCCCGCGCCCCCCACACGATGTGGGCGTTGTGCTCCACCACGAGCGCGGCGTGCAGGGCGTCGTCGACGTCCTTGCCGACGGTGACCATGCCGTGGTTCGCCATCAAGGTGGCGCTGCGGTCGGCCAGCCCCGCAGCCACCACCTCGGCGAGCTCGTCGGTGCCGGTGGTGCGGTAGTCGCACACCCGCACCTCGCCGCCGATGAACACCACGAACTCCTCGACCGCCGCGGGGATGGGCTGGTGCACCAGGGCGAACATCGAGGCGTGCTTAGGATGCGCGTGGATCACGCCGCGCACCTCGTCGTACGCTCGGTAGCAGGCCAGGTGCAGCGACTTCTCGGTGGTGGCGTTGCGCTCGCCGGCCACCTTCTCGCCGTCGAGGTCCACCACGACGAGGTCCTCCAGGACCATGGGCTCGTAGGGGAGCGACGACGGCGTCATCACCACGTTGCCGTCGCGCAGACGGCCCGACACGTTCCCGGACGTCCCTTCCACCAGGCCCTTGCGGTAGAGGGTCTTGGCCGCGGCGAGGACCGCGGCGAAGACCTCCTCGTCCGGGGGCAGCTCCTTCTCGCTCATGGGACGATCTCGTTCACGTCAGCACCTCGGGGTTCGCGATGTGGGCGGGGCGCTCGCCGGCGAGGAGGCGGGCGAGGTCGTCGGCGATGAGCCGGGAGTGGTTGGCCTCGGTGTCGTAGGTGGCGCCCCCGATGTGGGGCGTCAGCACGACGTCGTCCCTGGCCACGAGGGGGTGGTCGGTGGGGAGGAACTCTCCCTCGAAGTGGTCGAGGCCGGCGCCGGCGAGGTGACCCGACTCGAGGGCGGCGGTGAGGGCGTCGAGGTCGTGGAGCGCGGCGCGGGCCGAGTTCACGAAGATGGCGCCTTGCTTCATGGCCGCGAACTGCTCGGCGCTCATCATCCCGAGGGTCTCGGGGCTCACCATGGCGTGCATCGACACGACGTCGGCCTCGGCGAGCAGCTCGTCGAGCGAGTGCGTGGCCTCGTCGTTGTACGGGTCGTGGGCGATCACCCGCATGCCGAGGCCCTCCAAGCGCCAGCGGGTGGCGCGCCCGACCGCGCCGAGGCCGACGATGCCCGCGGTGCGGCCGGCGACCTGCCAGGCCCGGAAGCGCTGGTAGGGGATGGTGCCGTCCCGGTAGACCTCGCCGGTGCGTACGTCGCGGTCGGCGGCGAGCAGATGGCGGTTGACCGCCATCAGCAGGGCGACGGTGAGCTCGGCGACCCCGTCGGCGTTGCGGCCGGGGGCGTGGAGCACGGGGATGCCCCGCTCAGTGGCGCCGGCGACGTCCACGTTGGTGGGATCGCCCCGGGTGGAGCCGATGGCGAGCAGTGGCAGGTCGAGCACGGCACCCTTGCAGCTGTCGGCCTCGCAGATCACGACCTGGGCGCCTTCGGCACGGGCACGCTCGGCGAGCGCGTCGGCGTCGTACAGGCGCAGGGGCCGGTGGTCGATCCAAGGGTCGAGGACCACCTCGCAGAGCGAGCGCAGGGTCTCGAGCCCCTCGCCGGTGAACGGGGCGGTGACGAGGGCGACGGGCTTGTCGGCGCCGAGCATCGCGCCATCCTCCCACGGGCCGATGTCGTCCCGCGCGTGGCGGCTCGCCGGGGACCGGTCTGGGCTCCCGGTCGGGCGTTACCCTCGGGGCGTGAGCGAGGACGCGGGCAACCCCTACGGGTTCACCGACGAGCAGATCGCCGCCCTCGAGGCGCGGTTCCGGGCCACGCCGCTGCACGCCCTGCTCGGTCTGGAGTTCGTGGTGCGTGAGGTGGGCCACGTCGTGGTGACCATGCCGGTGCGGCCCGAGGCCTTCGGCAGCACGGGGAACCTCCACGGCGGCGCCATCGCCACCCTGGTCGACGTCGCCACCGCGAGCGCCGCCTCCCGGAGCAGCTCCTTCGTCCCGGGCGAGAACACCCTGGTGACCGCCGATCTGCACCTCCGGTACCTGGGGCGACCGAAGGGTGACCTCGTGCGCGCCGACGCCCGGGTGGTGCGGGCCGGTCGCCAGTTGGTCGTGGTCGAGTGCAAGGTGCTCGACCCCCTCGACAACATCATCGCCGTCGGCGACTTCGCCGGGATGGTGGTGCCGCTCCGGGAGCCGCTCCTCGCCGGCACCGAGCCGGACCCCGGGGCCCCCGAGCTCTGACCCGCGCGAGGTCGCCACCGGATCTCGCGCCGGCCCGACTGACGAGTCAGCATTTCGGAGGCCGAACGGCCCTTCCTGCTACAGCGCGGGCGTGGCGGCGCCGACAACCCGGACGTGATCCACCGCCCGCGCCCGCGCACCGCCCTCGTCGGGGCCGTCACCGCGCTCGCGCTGGCGGCGGTGACCGCGCTGGGCCCGGCGATGCCGACGCCGTTGGCGAGCGCCGATCGGGTGGCGGACGCGGCGTGGTCGGTGCCCGCGGTGGACCTGGCGTGCGGCGACAGCGGGCTCGTCGTGGCCGCGGTGCTCGACGGCGACACCCTCTGCACCACCGGGCCCGAACCGGGCGAGCGTGCCCCCGCCGCGGGGGCCCCGGTGGCCGAGGCGAGCGCCGGAATCCAGTGCTACGGCGACGGGGCCGCCGGGCCCCGGGTCCAGCTCGTGTACGCCCACCCGCCGTCGGTCAACCGGCTCTCGTCGCTCCGGCCGACCATGGTGACCCGCGCCGCGCAGTTGGAGGCGATCTTCTCCAAGAGCGCCGCCCAGACCGGCGGCCAGCGCCACATCCGCTGGGCGACCGATGCCAACTGCAACCTCACCGTCCTCGACGTCACGGTCGACGCCGCCGCGATCCCGTCGACGAACTTCACCGCCCTGATCAACGCGATGGTGGCCAAGGGCCACAGCGACCCCGCCCGCAAGTACGTGATCTGGGCCGAGACCGGCAACGCCGTCCCCTCCGTGTGCTCGGGCCTGGCGACCCTCTGGTACGACGACCGGCCGACCGACCTCAACTGGAACGACAGCCGCACCGGCTTCGCCCGTCTCGACGAGACCTGCCTGCGCTCGGTCTTCGATGGCCGCACCGAGGCCCACGAGCTGATGCACACGATCGGTGGCATCCAGCACGGCGCCCCTTCGGCCACGCCCTACGGCCACTGCCGCGACGAGTCGGACCGCATGTGCTACGACGACGACGGCTCCGGCCCCGTTCGCATGCGCTCGAGGTGCGGGGCCGCGAACGAGCTGCGCTTCGACTGCGGCAACGACGACTACTTCTACGTCAACGCCCCGTGTGGTGCGGGTGGGTGGCTGGCGAGCCACTGGAACACCGCGGACAGCCGGTGGCTCGAGGCCATGCCCGCGTCGGCGACGGCGCCCCCCGGCAACGACCGGCCCGCGTCCGCGACGCGTCTGTCGGGCTACTCGGGCACGGCGGCCGCGACCAACGTCGGGGCGACGATCGACAACGGGGAGCGAACTCCGGTGGGCAAGCCGGGGGGCCGCTCGGTCTGGTTCTCCTGGACCGCCCCGGTCTCGGGACCGATCACCTTCGACACCTGTGGCAGCGACACCGACACGCTGCTCGGCGTGTACACCGGGTCGCCGAGCTCGGTCACCTCGCTGGCGGTCGTGGGCGAGTCCGACGACGACACCCAGCTGGGCCAGCAGAGCCGGGTCACCTTCAACGCGGTCGCCGGCACGACCTATTTGATCGACGTGGACGGACAGAACGGCGACCAGGGGAAGATCGCGCTCCGGTGGGGGGCGCCGTACCACGGGTACCCCGACGTCCGGCT
>CAZYPY010000028.1:0-27809 GCA_964649545.1 uncultured Microthrixaceae bacterium
GGCGGGCGGCGGCCTGCGACAATCCCACGGCCGGACCGAGCCGGGCGTAGGGGAGGCGCCCGTCGATCTGGAGCTCGGTGATGATGGCCTTGTCGATGTCGTCGAGAGGGACGGGGTCGGACGAAGCGGCCATCGAGACAGATTGCCACAGTTGAGCTAGGCTCCTGCGAGCGATTCACTCGTCTGTCACGGTAGTGGCGAGTGAATCCGTCGTCATGGCGCCGTCGTCACGGCGAGCACCGCACACACCCCGGAGGGGACATGCCCGACCAGAACTTCATCGGCGGCGAGTGGGTCGCGGCCGCCAGCGGCGCCACCGACGCCGTGCTCGACCCGGCCACCGGCCAGTCGCTCGCCGACGTCGCCTCGAGCGACAAGGCCGACGTCGACGCCGCGGTCGCCGCCGCGGCCGCCGCCTTCGCCGGCGAGTGGGGCCAGACCACCCCGGGCGACCGCAGCAACGCCCTCTGGAAGTTGGCCCAGGTGCTCGAGGACCACGCCGACGAGCTCGGCACCCTCGAGAGCCGCAACGTGGGCAAGCCCATCAACACCATGGCCGACGAGATGGGCCAGATGATCGACCACCTGCGCTTCTTCGCCGGCGCCGCCCGCACCCTCGAGGGCCGAGCCGCCGGCGAGTACATGGCGGGCTACACCTCGATGCTGCGCCGCGACCCGCTGGGCGTGGTCGGCTCGATCACCCCGTGGAACTACCCGCTGATGATGGCGATCTGGAAGATCGGCCCGGCGTTGGCCACCGGGAACACCGTGGTCCTGAAGCCGTCCGAGCTGACCCCGCTCACCACGCTGCGCATGGCCGAGCTCATCGCCGAGCACGACATCCTCCCCGCCGGCACCCTCAACGTGGTGACGGGCCAGGGCGAGACCGCCGGCGCCTCCCTGGTGACCCACCCCGAGGTGCGCCTCATCTCGCTGACCGGCAGCGTCGGCACCGGCAAGGCCATCGCCAAGGCCGCCTCCGACAGCCTCGCCCGCGTCCACCTCGAGCTCGGTGGCAAGGCCCCCGTGCTGGTCTTCGACGACGCCGACCTCGAGACCGTCATCGAGGCCGTCAAGGTCGGCGGCTACTACAACGCCGGTCAGGACTGCACCGCCGCTTGCCGCGTGGTCGCCGGTCCGGGCATCTACGACGACCTGGTCGCCGGCCTCGCCGACGCGGTCTCGGCGCTGCCCGTCGGTGACCCCGCCGACGAGGGGGTCGACCTCGGCCCGGTGGTCTCGAGCGCCCAGCGCGAGCGCATGGCCGGCATGGTCGAGCGGGCCCGCGAGGCCGGCGCCGAGGTCGTGACCGGTGGCGCCAAGGTCGACGGCGACGGCTTCTTCTTCCAGCCCACCGTCGTGGCCGGCCCCGCCCAGGACGCCGAGATCGTCCAGAAGGAGGTCTTCGGCCCGGTGGTGAGCGTGCAGCGCTTCGCCGACGAAGACCAGGCCGTCGCCTGGGCCAACGGGGTCGACTACGGCCTCGCCGCCAGCGTCTGGACTCGCGACGTGGCCCGGGCGATGCGCCTGTCGAAGGCCCTCCAGTTCGGCACGGTCTGGGTCAACGACCACATCCCGCTCACCCCCGAGATGCCCCACGGCGGGTTCAAGCAGTCGGGCTACGGCAAGGACATGTCGGTGTACTCCCTCGAGGCGTACACCGAGATCAAGCACGTCATGATCAGCCACACCTAGGAGCCAGAGCAGACATGATCGACAACGACCGCCTGATGGAGCGGGCCAAGGCCATCATCGAGCGCGAGGGCGCCCGCATGGAGGAGCGGACCCCCCGGTCCGGCGCCCTCTACGAGCGGGCCGTGCGCTCGCTGCCCCTCGGGGTGGCGTCCTCGTTCCAGGCCGCCGACCCCTACCCGATCTACCTCGAGCGCGGTGAGGGCAGCCACGTCTGGGACGTCGACGGCAACGAGTACGTCGACTACCACTCGGGCTTCGGGGTGAACGCGGTGGGCCACGCCCACCCGAAGATCGTCGAGGCGGTGGACAAGGTCGTCCGCCAGGGCACCCACTTCGCCGTGACCACCGAGCTCACCGTGGCCTTCGCCGAGGAGCTCTGCCGCCGGTTCCGGATGGACCAGGTGCGGTTCTGCAACTCGGGCACCGAGGCGACCATGGACGCCATCCGCATCGCCCGGGCCTACACCGGCAAGGACAAGGTGCTGAAGATCGAGGGGTCGTACCACGGCCACCACGACACGGTGATGTTCTCGGTCGTGCCCGACACCAACGAGATGGGCGACCGGGAGAACCCGCTGTCGACCCCGATGTCGAAGGGCATCCCCGCCGAGATGGCCCAGGACACCCTCGTGGTGCCCTACAACGACGCGCCGGCCCTCGAGCGGATGCTGGCCGACCGGGGCGGCGAGATCGCCTGCCTGATCATGGAGCCGGTGATGATGAACATCGGTCTCGTGCTCCCCGACGACGGGTACCTGGCCGAGGTCCGGCGCATCTGCACCGAGCACGGCGTGGTGCTGATCTTCGACGAGGTGAAGTGCGGCGCCACCATCGCCGCCGGTGGCGCAACCGAGCTGTTCGGCGTGCAGCCCGATCTGGCCTGCTTCGCCAAGGCCATCGGCGGCGGCACCCCGACCGCCGCGTTCGGCGGCAAGGCCGAGGTCATGGACGTGATCGCTCACGGCGCCGCCCAGCAGGGCACCTTCAACGGCAACCCCCTGGTCGCGGCCGCCGGCATCGCCGCGCTCACCGAGGTGCTCACCCCGGAGGCGTACGAGCACATGGCCAAGCTGGGCGCCCGCCTGGCCGCCGGCTGCCGGGACGCCATCGCCGAGCACGGCATCCCCGCCAACGTGGTCGACCTCGGCTGCAAGGGCTGCGTCTGCTACCGGGAGCAGCCCCTCCGCAACTTCCGGGACTTCCTCGAGACGAACGCCACCCTCTTCGCGGCGTCGTGGGCCTGGGTGATCAACCGGGGCATCTTCATGACCCCGGGCGACGAGGAGCAGTGGACGATCTCGGCACAGCACACCGAGGCCGACATCGACCAGTACGTCGAGGTCTTCGGCGCCTTCTGCGCCGAGCTCGCGAGCTGAGCCCGCCCACCGGCATGGTCACGCTTCGTGGCCCGGTCGGCACCTGCAGCGTCAGGGTGCCGGCCCGCCGGTAGGCTCGGAGCCGTGAAGTTCCGGCGCACGCCCCTGGCGATCGCGCTGGTGGTCCTGATCGGCGGGCTGGCCGCCAGCGTCATCGCGGCGACGCTGTGGCGGGACGCGCTGCGAGACGACGCCCGTTCGCAGTTCGTGGCCGAGGCGCGATCGGTGGACGCCGACGTGGACCGGCGCCTCGACGAGCTGGCTGCGGTGGGTCGAGGGACCCGGGATGCCCTGGTGGGCGAGGACCTGTCGCCACGCGTCTTCGCCCGTGCGGGCGCCGACGCGATCGCCGACCTCCCCGCCGACGTGGTGGCCGGCGTCGCCTACGTGGTGCCCGTGGCCGACGCCGCGGGGCTCGACGCGCTGCGCCGTGACGTCCGCGCGGGCGGGCTTCGCGAGTTCGAGGTCAACGACCCGGTTCCGGGGGCCGAGCACCTGGTGGCGACCTTCGAGGCCCCGGCGCGGGGGGTGCGGGTGCTCGACGGTCTGGACCTCGCCCGCGTGCCGGCGGCGCAGGCGGCCCTCGACCAGGCCCGGGCCGAAGGCCGGGCGGTGATGAGCGACCGATTCGAGCGGCTGCCGCGCGCCGCGATCGAGGCGTATCCGGGCCTGGCCGACTCTGCCGTGGCCGTTGCCGTCCCGATCTACGTCGACGGCACCGTGCCCGTGACGTCGGCCGAGCGCATCGAGTCGCTGGAGGGCTGGGTGCTCGTGGTGGCCTCGCCCCAGCGGGTCCTGGAACAGGCCGTGATGGTCGGCGGCGGCGACCTGGCGGCGCAGCTCGTGGAGCTCGAGGACCCCGACGCCCCGTCGGCTGCGGCCGGGTCGATCGTCGCGTCGACCGAGCGAGACGACGGTGGCCGACCCATGGCACTGGCCGAGGGCGAGCCCGACACCGTCCAGCAGGACGCGATCGAGCGCCTCGGCCAGCGCTGGGAGCTGACCATCGCCGACCTCGACGGCCTCGGTGGCGCCACCACACGCGAGCCGGTCTGGATCCTCGCCGGCGGCGCCGCCCTCTCCGTGCTGCTCGCCGCGCTGGTCTGGAGCCTGGCCGACACCCGGGCGGTGGCGCTGGCCAGGGTCGATCAGGCCACCGCCGAGGTGCGTCGCACCGAAGCGCGCTTCCAGGCCCTCGTGCAGAACCTCCCCGACCTCATCGTCGTGACCGAGGACGAGCGCACCATCTCGTACGTGAGCCCCTCCGTGACGGCGTTGCTCGGGTGGTCGACGGACGACGCGGCCGGTGCCGACCTCGTCTCGGCCGTCCATCCCGACGATCGACCTCGGCTCGCCCAGCTGCTGGCGGACGGTGCGAGCCAGATCGCCGCCGTGCGGGTCCGGTCGGCGAACGGGCACTACCGCTGGTTCGAGGGGAGCGTCACCGACCTCTACGACGATCCCGCGGTGGAGGGCCTCGTGGTCACGGCTCACGACGTGACCGCGCAGAAGGCGGTGGAGGACCGCCTCGCCCACCAGGCCACCCACGACCCCCTCACCCACCTCCCGAACCGGCTGATCGTGCACGACCGCCTCGACCACGCCCTGGCCCGCGGGCGACGGGACGGATCCCGGGCGGCGGCCATCTTCTTGGACATCGACGAGTTCAAGGCCATCAACGACACCTGGGGGCATGCTGCGGGGGATGAGCTCCTGCGCCAGGTCGCCAGCCGGGTGCAACGGGCGGCCCGGGCCGCGGACACGGTGGGCCGCTACGGCGGCGACGAGTTCGTGGTCATCTGCGAGGACCTGCCCTCGGCCTCGGAGGCCCTGGTGGTCGCCGAGCGCATCCGCGACGAGGTGGCCAGGCCCGCGCGGATCGACGGGGCCGAGGTGCAGGTCGGCACCTCCATCGGCGTGGCGCTCACTGCTCGATCCGACGAGGGCACGGGCGACCTCATCGGTCGCGCCGACGCGGCGATGTACGAGGCCAAAGCACGCGGCCGCGGTCGGATCGTGGTCGACGCCGCCCCGACGCCGCTCGGCGAGCACTGAGCTGAGGCCGCCGCCGGCGGCGGCGGGCTGAGGGCCGGTTACGGGGTGGTGCCGAGACGGGCGATCCGGACCAGGGCCAACGCGACCCCGACCAGAGCGACGCCGATGGCGAGGCCGAGCGGGAGCGCCGACCAGAGCCGGTCGGCGAAGGGGGGGAGCGGGGTGATCGGGTCGAGGGCGGACCGCTCCTCACCGTCGACCAGGGGCGTGTTGCCGAACGGGGCGATGGCTGTCTCCGCCTCGGTGCCGGTCGCGTCCCCCGACGGCGTCGCGGTGGCCGCCGTCCCGTCCGGGTCCGCGCTCGGTGCGGGGTCGGCGGCGGGCGGTCCGTCGCCCCCGGCGGTCGGCGTGGTGTCGTTGTCCGGCGCCTCGGTGTCATCGTCGTCGCCCGCACCCGGCGATACCACGGCACCGCCGGCCGCCGTGGTGGTCGGCGGCGTGGCGGTCGTGGTGGGCGCCGGGGGCTCGGTGGTGGGCGGGGTGGTGGGCGGCGGGGTCGTCGAGGGAGGTCGGGGCTCGAGGGCGCCGGGCCGGCAGCGCTCGTCGTCGCCCTTGCCCTTGCCGTCGTTCCCCCGGTCGTCGTCCCGGTCGTCGCCGTCGCAACTGCCGACGAGGCCGCGACCGATCAGCCGCGGCGGCAGGGTGACCACCGTGGTCGCCGGCGGCTCGGTGACGGGAGGCAGCGTCGTGGCCGGCGGCTCGGTCGTGGCCGGCGGCTCGGTCGACGTCGTGGGTGCTGCGGTGGTCGTCGTGGTGGGCGCCACGGAGGTGGTCGTCGTGGGGTCGCCGGTGGTGGGCGGGGCGTCGGGCACGGACGGGTCCACGACGGTCGTCGCCACCGCGGTGCCGGGGTCGCCGGGCACGTCGTCGTCGGCGAGGGCGACTGCGCCACTCGTGGCGAGGGCGATCACGATGACGGCGGCGCCGAGGGCGGCGAGGTGGCGGAGGCGACCGGATCGGTCGGGCCCAGGGGCCCCGGTGGTGGGGAGACCTCGCACGAGTCGGACTCTACCCCAGCGGCTCGGAGAACTACACCCGGAGTTCATCTCGCTACTTTCCGTGAGGAGACACGGTGGGAACCTCACCACGCGTGAGTGTCCGACCACCCCTCGTCGATGCCATTTCGGTCAGGGCTGACGGTCGCGGAGGCGGTACCACTGCCCGACGAGGGGCAGGTAGGCGCCGCGCAGGCGCCAGAGCGGGATCGAGGGACGGGGGAGCGCCGCGAACGGCGGCGGGGCCCCGCCGAGCAGCCATCGGCCGACGGCGGCGCCGAGCCACGTGTTGAGCGCGACCCCCGAGCCGTTGCAGCCCGTGGCGTAGTGGAGGCCGTCGATCACGCCGGCCTGGGGCATGCGGTCGAAGGTGATGGCGACGTAGCCGCCCCAGGCGTGGGTGATCGGGACGCCGGTGAGCTGGGGGTGGACCCGGGTCAACGACTCGGAGAGGAAGTCGCGAGCCTCCGGCACGGTGACCGGACGCAGGCTGCGCCGGCCGCCGAACACCAGTCGGCCGTCGGCGGTGAGGCGCCAGTAGAAGAGGAAATTCTTGGTGTCCACGAACATGCGGCGGCGGGGGTTGACCGCCGCCTGCTGCTCGGGGGTGAGGGGCTCGGTGGCGATGATGTAGCTGCCGACCGGCATCGTCCGGCGCCGCAGGGCCGGGGACACGCCGTCGGCGTAGGCGTTGGTCGCGAGCACCACGTCGGCCGCGGCGACATCGCCGCGCGGCGTCCGCACGACGAACCCGCCGCCCAAGCGCTCGATCGCGGTCGCCCGCGTGCGCTCGTGCAGCTCCACCCCCGCATCGGCGGCCCGGGTGACGAGCCCCTGATGGAAGCGGGCGGGCTGGAGCCCACCGGTGCGCTCGAGCACGAGCCCCGCGTGGTACTGGTCCGACCCGATCTCGTCGCCGAGCTCGTCCCGGGGCACGAACCGGGCCGGCGAGCCGGCCGCGGTCATCTCCTCGGCCTCGTGGCGCAGGTGGTCGACCATCCTCGGGTGGTGGGCGAGGTAGAGCTGGCCGGTGCGCTCGTAGTCGCAGGCGATCCCGCCCTCACGGACCAGCGACTCGACCAGGTCGAAGGCCTCCTCGACGGCGGCGAACAGCTCGCGGCCGAGGCCCCCGTAGCGCCGGGCGAGGCCGGCGGGCCCCACCTTGAGCTCGGGGATCACCATGCCGCCGTTGCGGCTGCTCGCGCCCCAGCCGAAGGCCTCGGCCTCGGCGACGACCACGTGACGCCCGGCGCCGGCCAGCTCGGTCGCCGCCGCCAGCCCGCAGTACCCGCCGCCGACCACGACCACGTCGGCCTCGGCGGGCAGGTCGGTGACGGGGCGCTCGGGGGGTGGGGCGGCGTCGGTCCAGTAGACCACCTCCCGGTAGCCCTCGGCCAGGGGCGTGCTCACGGCCCGACGGTACCCGCGACGGGCTGCCGGTAGCCTCCGCGCATGAGCGAGATCACGCCGTTCCGGATCGGTGCCGAGCGGGTCGGGGCCGCCTCGGACGCCGACGTCATCGTCGTCACCTCCCCCTACGACGGCCACGAGATCGGCCGCGTCCCGGCGGGCACGACCGCCGACCTCGACCGCGCCGTGGCCGTCGCCCTGGCCCACCACCGCGAGGGCGCCCCGGCCGCCCACGAGCGGGCCGCCGTGCTCGACCGTGCCGCCGAGCGGCTCGCCGACCCCGTCACCCAGGAGCACTTCGCCCGCCTCGTCGCCGAGGAGGCGGCCAAGCCCATCAAGACCGCCCGGGTCGAGGCCGCGCGGGCGGTCGACACCTTCCGGTTCGCAGCGGCCACCGCCCGCTCGCTCACCGGTGAGATGGTTCCGCTCGACGCCAGCAGCGCCGGCGTCGGCAAGCTCGGGTTCGTCCAGCGCGTGCCGGTCGGTGTCGTGGGCGCGATCAGCCCCTTCAACTTCCCCCTGAACCTGGTCGCCCACAAGCTGGCGCCGGCCATCGCCGCCGGTTGCCCCGTGGTGCTCAAGCCCGCCTCGGCGACCCCGCTCACCGCGGTCGCCCTCGTCGAGCTGCTCGTGGACGAGTGCGGCCTCGAACCGGGGTGGATCAACGTCGTCACGTGCTCGGGCCGCGTCGCCGATCACCTCGTCACCCACGACGACGTGGCCATGATCACCTTCACGGGGTCACCGGAGGTGGGTTGGGGCATCCGCGCCCGCGCGCCCCGCAAGCGGGTCAGCCTCGAGCTCGGCAACAACGCACCCGTGATCATCGAGCCCGACGGCGACTGGGAGACCGCGGCGGCCAAGATCACGGTGGCGGGCTTCTCGCACGCCGGCCAGTCCTGCATCTCGGTCCAGCGGATCTTCGTCCACCGCGCGGTGGCGGACGACTTCGTCGACGCGCTGGTGGCGGGGGTGTCGGCCCTGGCCGTCGGCGACCCCCTCGACGAGGCCACCGACGTGAGCGCGCTCATCGACCCCGGGGAGACCGAGCGGGTCGAGTCGTGGATCCGCGAGGCCGCCGCGGAGGGCGCCGACGTGCGCTGTGGTGGCGAGGTCCGGGGCGGGGTGCTGGCCCCGACCGTGCTGACGGGGGTGTTGCCGGACATGTCGGTGTGCAACACGGAGGTCTTCGGTCCGGTGGTGGGGGTGGCGGTCTACGACGACTGGCACGAGGCGCTCCGTCTGGCCAACGACACCCGGTACGGCCTCCAGGCGGGGGTGTTCACCCGCGACGTGGGCCGGGCCCTGGAAGCGGGACGGGCGCTCGACTTCGGGGGCGTGCTGGTCAACGAGGTGCCCACCTGGCGGGCCGACCACATGCCCTACGGCGGCGTCCGCGACTCGGGCAACACCCGCGAGGGCCCGCCCTACGCCGTGCAGGAGATGACCGAGCGGCGCCTGGTGGTGCTCCAGGGCTGAACCCCCCGGCGATCCCTCGGCGGACCCGGGGGTCACAGGCTCGGACTAGCGTTCGCGGCCATGGCGCTCTCCCCCTTCCTGCACCCCTTCGCCCCGCCGGCCAAGGACGAGTCGGGCTTCGTCACCATCGTGGGGGGCGAGGGGGCGGAGGTCTGGGACGACGCCGGCAACCGCTACCTCGACGCCATGGCCAGCCTCTGGTACTGCAACGTCGGGCACGGTCGCGCCGAGATCGCCGACGCCGTCGCCGCCCAGTTGCGCACGCTCGCGGGGTACCACTGCTTCGACCCGTTCACCAACGAGCCCGCCGAGCAGTTGACCGCCGAGATCGCCGCCAAGGCGCCCATGGAGGGGGCCCGGGTGTTCCTCACCTCGTCGGGCTCGGAGGCGGTCGACACCGCCCTGAAGCTGGCACGCCTGGCGCAGGGCCTCGCGGGCCACCCGGAGCGGCAGCTCGTCATCAGCCGCGAGTTCGCCTACCACGGCGTCACCTACGGCGGCATGTCGGCGCAGGGCCTGCCCGCCAACCAGGCCGGGTACGGCGCCATGCACCCCCATCACCTCACGGTGCCCAACAACGACCTCGAGGCCATGGCCACCGTCTTCGCCCAGCGTGGTGACGAGATCGCCGCGGTGATCGCCGAGCCGGTGCAGGGCGCCGGCGGCGTGTTCCCTCCGGCTCCGGGCTACCTCGGGGGGCTGCGCCGGCTGTGCGACCAGCACGGGGCGTACCTCATCGCCGACGAGGTCATCACCGGCTTCGGTCGGCTCGGCCAGTGGTTCGGATCGACCCACTTCGGGATCCAGCCCGATCTCGTCACCTTCGCCAAGGGGGTCAGCTCGGGCTACCTGCCCCTCGGTGGTGTTGTGGTCGGGCCGGCGGTGCGTGAGCCGCTCGAAGCGAGCGCGGACTTCCTGCTGCGCCATGGCCACACGTACTCCGGCCATCCGGCCTGTTGCGTCGCCGGGCTGGTCTCGATGGCCATCACCGAGCGCGAGGAGCTGTTGCCGGCGGCCGAGCGCATCGGTCTGCGCCTCAGTTCGGGCCTGCGGGCACTGGAGGCCGACGGCCTCGTGGCCGAGGTGCGGGGCGAGGGCGCGGTCTGGGCGGTCAGCCTCGGCGAGGGGAGGGACATCGCCACCGTGCGCGACGCCATGCGGGCCGACGGGGTGATCGTGCGGGCGGTGCCCCCCAACCACCTCACGTTCTGCCCGCCCCTCGTCGTCACCGACGCCCAGCTCGACCGCTGCGTCGACGTGCTCGAGCGGGCGGTGCGCTGATGGGCCACCTCGACGACGTCGACCTCTCCCTGAAGCTCAGCCGGGACGAGGAGGCCGAGCGGCTGGCCGCCGCCCAGGAGAAGCTGCTGCACCTGCGCCTGCAGTGCGGCGGCCAGATCGGCAACGGCGAGCTCGGCCCGCCGTTGTGCGTGGTCTTCGAGGGCTGGGACGCCTCGGGCAAGGGCGGGGCCATCAAGCGCCTCGTCGCCAACCTCGACCCCCGCCACGTCCGGGTCTCGCAGTTCGCGGCGCCGACGCCCGACGAGCTGCGCCACCACTTCCTGTGGCGGTTCTGGCCGATGCTCCCCGGGTGGGGGGGCATGGCGGTGTTCGATCGGTCGTGGTACGGCCGGGTGCTGGTGGAGCGGGTGGAGGGCTTCGCCACCCCCGACGAGGTGGACCGCAGCTACGACCAGATCAACGAGTTCGAGTCGGCCCTGGCCGACGAGGGCATGGTGCTCGTGAAGTTCTGGCTCCACCTCTCGCCGGAGGAGCAGCTCCACCGCTTCGAGCGCCGCAAGCACGACCCGTTGAAGAGCTGGAAACTGACCGACGAGGACTTCCGCAACCGCGAGAAGTGGGACCAGTACGTCGAGGCCGTCGAGGTCATGCTCGACCGCACCGACCGGCACCGCCACCGGTGGCACGTGATCGAGGCCGAGTCCAAGCGCTACGCCCGGGTCAAGGTGATCGAGACGGTGATCGCCGAGCTCGAGGCGGGCATGGCTCGCTGCGGTACCCGCCCCAAGCCGGGCTGACCCCGCCGACGGTCGGCCGGCACGCGATCAGGTGGTGGCGGCGAAGCGCTCGACCGCGGCGTTGGTGCCGGCCACGAGGAGCACGGCGTCCTCCTCGAGCACCGTCTCCGGGGTCGCGTAGGTGAAGTTCCCACCGGCGGGCTTGATGGACACCACGGTGATGCCGTAGCGCTGCCGCAACTGGGCCTCGTTCAGCGTCTTGCCGGTCTCGGAGCGCGGTGGCCCGGTCTCGGCGAGGGCGAAGTCCTCGTCGATCTGGATGAAGTCGATGATCTGACCCGTGACGCGGTGCGCCACCCGCTGTCCCATGTCCCGCTCGGCGAAGACCACGTGATCGGCGCCGACCCGTTCGAGGATGCTGGCGTGGGCGGCCGTGGCCGCCTTGGCCCACACGTTCTCCACGCCGAGGTCGGCGATGGCGGCCGTGGCGAGGATCGAGGCCTCCATGTCGTCCCCGATGGCCACGACCGCGTGGCGGAGCTCGTCGACCCCCAGGCTGAGCAGGGTGGCGGGGTCGGTGGCGTCGCCCTGGACCGCATGGGTGACCTGGGAGGCGTACTGCTGGACCAGCCGCTCCGACGGGTCGATCACCAGGACCTCGTGGTCGAGGGCCTCGAGCTCGAGGGCCACGGCGGACCCGAAGCGGCCGAGCCCCACGACGAGCACCGTCTCGCGGCGCTTCCTCCTAGCCAATGAGCGGTGCCTCCTGGGGCTCGCGGACGACGCTCGGGCGGTAGCGCAGCACGAGGGCCGTGAAGAGGGTCACGGGGCCGACCCGGCCGATCAACATCATCGCCACGAGCAGGAGCTTGCCACCGTCGGGCAACTGCGGGGTGATGCCGGTGGTGAGTCCGACCGTGCCGAACGCGGACACCGCCTCGAAGGACACGTCGCGTAGGTCGAACCCCGTCAGGGCCAGAAGCGCCAGGGTGGCGACCGCCACCACGCCCACGCTGAGCAGGGCGACCGCCAGGGCCTGGCGTTGGACGGACTCGGGGATGCGGCGCCCGAACGCCGACACGTCGCGACTGCCCCGCAGTTCGGCGAGGATCACGAGACCGAGCAGGACGAAGGTCCCCACCTTGATGCCGCCGCTCGTGCCGGCGCTGCCGGCCCCGATGAACATCAGGAAGGTCGTGCCCAGCAGGCCCTCCTCGGTCATGTCCGCCGGGGTGATCGTGTGGAACCCGGCCGTACGCGGCGCCACCGACGCGAACACGGCGAGCCACCCCTTCGCGGCCGGGGGATGGCCCCCGAGGGTGGCGGGATTCGACCACTCGGCGACGGCCAGGAAGAAGAACCCCGCGACGAGCATGCCGGCGGTGGCCCACAGCGTGAGCTTGGTGTGCAAGGACAGGCGCAGGCGGTTGCGGCCCCGCACGGCCAGGTCGACGAGCACCGGGAACCCGAGCCCGCCGATGACGATGGCGACCATGATCGGCCCGGTGACGACCACGTCGGTGGCGAACCCGTTGAGCGAGTCGGCGTAGAGGGCGAATCCGGCGTTGTTGAAGGCCATGACCGAGTGGAAGACGCCGTGCCACACCGCCTCACCCGCCGCGTACTCGTACCGGGTGGCGAAGCGGACGGTGAGGATCACGGCGACGGTCGACTCGACCGTCAGCGTGACGATGGCGACGCCCCGCAGCACCCGGCGGACGTCGCCGAGCTCGAGGGTCGAGCGCTCCGCGGTCGCCACCAGCGACAGCCAGAGCCCGAGGCGCCGGGCCAGCAGCAGGGCGATGAGCGAGGCCATGGTCATGAACCCGAGGCCGCCGAGCTGGGCCAGCACCGCGAGGACGGCCTGCCCGTACCCCGAGAGCTGCGTCCCCGGGTCGATCACCGACAACCCCGTGACGCAGACCGCGCTGGTGGCGGTGAACAGCGCGTCGCCGACGCTGAGTCGCCCCGGTCCGGTGGTCGCCGCCGGCAACGAGAGCAGCGCCGTGCCGACCGTGATGGCGGCGACGAACGTGCTGACGACGAACCGGGCCGGGTGGTTGGACAGGGCGCGCAGCCGGCCGGATGCCGTCATCGCGAGGGAACCCTAGGAGGCGGCGATCACCTTCAACATCGGACGAGGGGGTTGCGGGGGTCGTCGGGGGTGCGGGTGAAGGTGCGGCCGTCAGGGCTGGTGGCGGTGACCGTGCCGGTTCGGGGGTCGCGGGTGAGGCGCCAGCCTCGGTGGACGAGCTGGTGGTGACGGCGGCACAGCAACACGCCGTTGACGAGGTCGGTGAGCCCGCCGTCCTCCCAGGGTCGGAGGTGGTGGGCGTCGCACCAGCGGGGCCCGCGGTCGCAGCCGGGGAAGACGCAGCCGCGGTCTCGGTGCACCAGGGCGCGGCGTTGGGCTCGGGAGAAGGGGCGTTGGCGGCGGCCGAGGTCGATGATCTCGCCGGTGTGGGGGTCGCGGACGATCTTGCGGACCCAGCCCGAGCAGAGCAGGACGGCGGCGAAGGTCTCGCTGGCGGTGGCGCCGGTGGGGTGCTCGCAGCGGCGGCCGCCGTGGCGGTTGGCGTCGCAGCAGCTGTTCGGCAGGGGGTCGTCGGCGTTGTCGGTCCACGGGTCGACGGCACGTGACGCCGGCCGGGCGGTCGCGCCGTCGTTCGAGGTGTCGTCACCCTCGTGGGTGGCGCCGCGGTGGGCGTTGGTGCCGTCGGCGGTGTCGCCGTGGCGCTCCGACCGGGGTCGACGCTCGCGAGGTGGGTCGCCACGGCCGTCGCCGTCGGGCTGCTCCTGCTGGGGCTCGGGGCCGCCTCGGGCGTCGGTTGACGACGACGTGGCGCGGTCCTCGTCGTGGTGGCCGTGGTGGTGGTGCGGCCCGGCGGGGTCGGTGATGCCGTGGCGGTCGAAGAACTCGTCGAGAGGGTCCTGGCCGTCATCGTCGATGTCGGGGTCGCGCAGCAGCTCGGCGACGGTGTCGGCGTCGACGATCACGTCGGCGGTGCCGGTGGACTCGGGGTCGGTGCCCAACCGGTCGGCGAGCGCCCTCGCGAAGATGTCCATGGCGATGTCGTAGTGGCGTTGCGCCCGGGTGCGGGGTCCCTCGGGGCAGTCGGGTGAGTCGGGGGTGTCGTCGGCCTCGATGGCGGCGCGGATGAGCTCGGCGTCGTCGGCGGAGCCCGAGATCTCGGTGCGGGCGGCGCCGCCGAAGGTGGTGGCGATGCGAAACGCCCGGCCGGCGTCGTCGTGGGGCTCGCGGTCGTCGACGAGGCGCATCCACTCGGCCATGACCTGGGCGAAGTCCTTGACCAGCGGATGGTCGCGGGCGAGCCCGACCAGTCCGGGCGCGCAGGCGGTGAAGGCGTCGTCGCGGCCGGCGGCCGCGTTCTTCATGACCCGGGCGTGGGCGACGCCGATCTCCCCGCCGTCGAGCGCAGCGGCCACGCAGTCGTGACGCCGGTAGAGCACGGCGATCTTGACCAGCCCCCGGGCCTCGGCCTCGGTGACCGGCAGGCGGTGCACGAGCCACCCGGTGGGCGACAGGGCCCCGTCGAGCGCCCATGCGGCAAGCCCGTCCCACGAGGCGAGCGCCCGGATGACCTCGACCAGCAGCCGCTCGGACGCCTGCGACAGCCCGAGCACCCGGTCGGCCAACGCCAGCCCGCCCCACCCGGCGCGGTCCTCGGCGGCGACCTCCTTGACCGCCACCCGCAGCTCCGCAACCGGATCGAACATGAGTACGACACTACTGAGGGGGTACGACAAGAATCCCCGGCCGGTCGGCTACTTCTCGTCGAGGATCTCCCTGCCCTTCTCACGCGCGAGTCGTGCTTCAGCGTGCTGCTGCTTGACGACCATCAGCCAAAGGAGGATGTCGTGGAGGCGCGACGAACCCAGGATCGCGCCGCCGCGCCGCCGCTAGCTGGCCAGCTCGGAGCGGCGCCGCGGGACCCGGCTGACCGGGGGGACCACCGTGCCCGACGCCGGTCCGCCGCCGGTGGGGCGGGGCGACATGAGGGGCTGTGGCTGGTGGGGGCGGGGAGCATCTCGGTGGATGGCGCCGGCCGGGGACGGCTCGGGCTCGGCCGGCGCCGACGCCGACTGCTCGGCGGCGTGCTCGGCCGCCACCTTCGCCACGCGGGCGGCCAGCGCCGCCCGTCCTGCGGCGGCCGCAGCGGCGGCCACCTCGGTCTCGCTGCCCGGCCACGACGCCGGGGACTCGGTCGGGATCTCGGCCGCAGGGGCGAGGGGCGCCGGCGCCGCCGGCGCCGGCACCTGGGCGTCGGCGGGGAGCAGCACCTCGGCGGGGCCGGCCGCGGCCTGACCCCGTTGGGGCAGGTTGGCGGTGCCGGGAACCATGGGCTGGGCCCGGGTGGTGGCGATGTCGTAGAGCATGTCCTCGATCACCTGGGGCGACACCGGGTGGCCGAAGAGGTACCCCTGACCGCGCTTGCAGTCGAGCTTTCGGAGCGCCTCGAGCTGCTGGGTGGTCTCGATGCCCTCGGCCACGGTCACCATCCCCAGCTCCTTGCCGAGGGCGATCATCAGCTGGACGATGGCGGTGTCCTCGTGGGCCATGCCGAGGCCCTTCACGAACTCGCGGTCGATCTTCAACACGTCAGAGCGGAAGGTGCGCACCGACTTGATCGACGACGAGCCCGTCCCGAAGTCGTCGAGGGCCAGCGAGACCCCCATCTCCTTGGCCTGGCGCAGCATGGTCCACGCGGTCTCGAGGTCGTCCCGGAGCGCGGCTTCGGAGATCTCCAGGCACAGCTGGGGTGGGCGCACGCCCTCGGGCACCCGCATGGCCTCGGCCAGGACGTCGAGGAAGTCGCTCTGGGCGAGCTGGCGGGCCGACACGTTCACGGTCATCTCGATGGTGCCGAGCTGCGGGTAGGCCTCCTGCCACTGCACGGCCTGGCGGCACGCCTCCTTCAGCACCCACTCGCCGACCGGCACGATGAGCCCGGTCTCGTCCATGGCGGCCAGGAACTCCGAGGGGGCCACCAGCCCCCGCTCCGGGTCGAGCCAGCGGATCAGCGCCTCGACGCCGGTCATGCGGTTGGTCTCGAGCGAGATGATCGGCATGTACAGCAGCTGGAACTCGCCCCGGGCCAGGGCCTCGTTCAGCCGCTTCCCGGCGTTCGCCGGGGTGAGCCGAGCGTGCATCGACTGCTCGAACAGGGCGATGGTGCCCGGGCCGTCGTCCTTGGCCTTGTAGAGGGCGACCTCGGCGTCGAGCAGCACCGAGGCGGTGTCGCTCAGGCGTTCGTCGGTGACGGTGACGCCGACGCAGGCGTTCATGTCGATGAGGTCCTGGTCCACCTGGAACGGGGTCTGGATGGCGCCGATCACGCGGCGGGCGAGCAGCTCGGCGGCTGTCGAGTCGGGGATCTCCGGGCACAGCATCGTGAACTGGGTGCCGGTGCTGCGGATGAGCTTGTCCTGCGGCCGCAGGACCGTGCGCAGCCGGGCCACGATCGCCTTCATGAGCTCGTCGCCGACGCTGGCGCCGTAGCTGTCGTTGATGCGCTTGAAGCGGTCGAGGTCGATGAGCATGATCGCGGCCCGCGACGAGTGCCGCCGCGACGAGGCCAGGCACTCCTCCACCCAGGCCTCGAGCACCGAGCGGTTGGGCAGGCCGGTGAGGCGGTCGTGGTGGGCGAGCTGGTTGAGCTCCGCCTCCAGCTGGGCGCGGCCCTGGCGCTGGCGCAGCGCGAAGGCGCCCGCGCCGATCGCCGCGACGGCGAGCACTACGACCACGATCAGCACGGGCAACCTCGGTGCTCGAGGGACACTTGGGTGATCCATCGGCGCATCACCGGGGGAATTGAGAGCGCTCCGGGGGCGGCCGCTGCTACACAACGGCGATGGCCGCCATCGACCTGGCCCGGGTCCGACACGACACTCCTGGCGTCGCCCACGTCACCCACTTCAACAACGCCGGCGCCTCCCTCCCGCCCCGGCAGGTGCTCGACGCCCAGACCGACCATCTGTGGCTCGAGGCCCGAGTGGGCGGGTATGAGGCCGCCGCCATCCGCGCCGAGGAGCTCGGCCGGTTCTACCCGGTCGCCGCCGCGCTCGTCGGGGGCCGCGCCGACCAGATCGCGTTCACCGACAGCGCCACCCGGGCCTGGGACCTCGGCTTCTACGGCGTTCCGCTGGGGGCGGGCGACCGCATCCTCGTGTCCAAGTCGGAGTACGCCAGCAACGTGATCGCGATGCTCCAGGTCGCGGCCCGCACCGGGGCGAGCATCGAGGTGGTGCCCGACGACGAGCACGGCCAGATCGACGTCGACGTACTGGCCGGGATGCTCGACGACCGGGTCAAGCTGGTCACCGTCGTCCACGTGCCCACCCAGGGGGGCCTGGTCAACCCGGTGGCCGAGGTCGGTGCCGCCCTGCGCGGGTCGGACGCGCTGTTCCTGCTCGACGCCTGCCAGTCCGCCGGCCAACTGCCGATCGACGTGGCCGCGATCGGCTGCGACGTGCTGTGCGCCACGGGCCGCAAGTTCCTCCGGGGCCCGCGTGGCACCGGGTTCCTCTGGATCTCCGACCGCGCGCGCGAGCGGATCGAACCGCCCACGCTCGACCTGTTCAGCGCGGAGTGGACGGGGGACCGGGCCTACGAGGTCCGGGGGGACGCCCGCCGCTACGAGCTGTGGGAGACGGGGCTGGCGGCCAAGCTCGGTCTCGTCGCCGCGATCGACTACGCGCTGGCCATCGGCCTGGAGGCCATCGAGGCCCGGGTCGTCGACCTGGCGGCCCGGCTCCGCACGCGCCTCGAGGCGCTGCACGGCGTCTCGGTCCACGACCAGGGGGCCCGCCGCTGCGGGATCGTCACCTTCACCATCGACGGCTGGGCCTCACCTGACGTCTCGCAGGCGCTGCGCGAGCGCCAGATCAACACCTCGGTCACCTCGGTCACCGGGGCTCGGTGGGACCTCGCCGACCGGGGCCTCGACCAGATGGTCCGGGCCTCGGCCCACTACTTCAACACCGACCAGGAGCTCGAGCGCCTGGTCGACGCCGTGGCCGACCTCAGCGTGCAGCCGGGCGGGTGAGGGTCAGGCCGCCACGCTGAGGCTGAGGGCGAAGTCGCCGGCCGCGTCGGTCCACCAGGAGGCGAGGCGGAAGCCGGCGGCGGCGAGCTCGGCCTCCACCTTCGGTCGGCGGAACTTGGCGCTGATCTCGGTGCGGATCTCCTCGCCGCCGGCCAGCGCCACGACCAGGTCGAGGTCGGCGACCGTGACCGTCTGGACCCGTCGAGACCGCAGCCGCATCTCGATCCACTCCGCCTCCGGATCCCAGCGGGCCACGTGCTCGAAGGCGTCGAGGTCGAAGTCGGCGTGCAGCGAGGTGTTGATGACGGCCAGCACGTTCCGGTTGAACTCGGCGGTCACGCCGGCGGCGTCGTCGTAGGCGCGGACGAGCCGGGCGGGGTCCTTCACGAGGTCGGTGCCGAGCAGCAGGGCGTCCCCCGGCTGCAGGGCCGAGCGAAGGGCGGAGAAGAACGCGGCCCGTTGGGCCGGGTCGAGGTTGCCGATGGTGCCGCCGAGGAAGGCCACGAGCCGCGGCCCGTCGGCCGGGAGATCGGCCAGGGCGTCGAGGTGGCGCTCGAAGTCACCCACCACGGCCTGCACGGCGAGTCCGGGGTACTGGCCGGCCAGGGTGGCCGCCGACTCGCGCAGGAAGACCTCACTCACGTCGAAGGGCACGTACCGGCGGAGGCGCCCGTCGGCGACCATGGCGTCGAGCAGCAGCCGGGTCTTCTCGGACGTGCCCGAGCCGAGCTCGACGAGGGTGGTGGCGCCGAACGCCGCGACCGCGACCGCCTCGCGATCGATGATCTCGCGCTCGCGCCGGGTTGGGTAGTACTCCTCGAGGCGGGTGATCTCGTCGAAGAGCTCGGACCCCCGATGGTCGTAGAACCACTTCGGGGGCAGCGCCTTGGGGACGGCGGTGAGACCGGCCCGGACGTCGCCGCGCAGCGCCCGGTCGAGGTCGTCGGGGCGGAGGCGGACGTCCACCGCCAGCGTGTCGGAGGGGGCGGTCACGCGGGATCGCTTTCGTCGGGGGTGGGTGGGGGGGGCGCCGCGGGTTCGGGGAGCGGTGCGACCGTCGCCGCGCCGGGGGTCGCGGTCACCGCCGAGCGGTCGGGGACCTCGGACCACGCCGGGTCGTCGTCGAAGGGCTCGGAGGCGACGATCGTGCGGGCGCCGTCGGCGAGCAGCCACAGCGAGTCACCGGCCCGGGTGGCGGCGAGGCGCTCGCCGTCGGTCAGCACCATGTTGACGCGCCCACCCTCGAGCGCGTCCACGGCGGCCACGACCTCGCACAACGCCTCGGTGGGAGAGGCGCCGGCCGCGAGCCGGGCGAGGGCCAGGTGGAACAGCACCTCGCTGTCGGCGGCGCCGAGGATGGCCGACTCCTGCTCGGGGGTCAGTTGGCGCCGCAGGGCGGCGCCCACGCCGTCGCGGAAGCCCGTGACCGCGCCGTTGTGCGCGAACAGCCACCGGTCCCGGCTGAACGGTGGGGTGCCGCTCGGCTCGGTTGGGGCCGGGGCGGTGGCGCCGCGGACGGCGGCGACCACGGCGTTCGACGCCACGAGGCCGCCGAAGCTGGCGAAGGACCGGTCGGCCCACATCGGCAGAATGGCGCGGTGCACGCCTGGCTCGGGTCTGCGGGCGAGGTCGTACCACCCGACGCCGAACCCGTCGGCGTTCACGGTGCCGCTGACCTGGCGCTCGGGCGCCCAGGCCTGGTGGGCCAGCCCGTGGGGTGGGTCGACGAGGAGGGCCTCGAGGGTGACGGGCGGGCCCAGGTAGGCCACCAGGCGGCACACGGCGGTCAGTCCCTCCGGCCGTCGGGCAGGTCGGCGGCGCAGCGGAAGCCGGCGAAGATCTGCCGGCGGATGGGGTGGTCCCAGTTGCGGAAGGTGTTGCGGACGGCGACGGGGTCGGCGGCCCACGACCCCCCTCGCAGCACCTTGTAGTCGGTGCCCCAGAAGACCTCGGAGTACTCGCGGTAGGGGAACGCGGCGAACCCGGGGTAGGGGCGGAAGTCGGACGCGGTCCACTCCCAGACGTCGCCCACGAGCTGGTGGCAGCCCGAGGCACTGACGCCTGCCGGGTACGAGCCGACGGCGGCCGGGCCCCGGTGACGCTGGCCAAGGTTGGCGTGCTCGGCGGTGGGCGCCTCGTCACCCCAGGGGTAGCGCCGCGCCCGGCCGGCCTCGGGATCCCACGCGGCGGCGCACTCCCACTCGGCCTCGGTCGGCAGGCGCCGGCCGGCCCACCGGGCGTAGGCGTCGGCCTCGTACCAGCAGACGTGCTGGACCGGCTCGTCCGGCGCGAGGGGGAGACGCTCACCGAAGCGCAGTACCGTCCAGCCCTCGTCGTCGCGGGACCAGAATTGGGGCGCGACCAGTCCGGCCTCCTGGCGCCACGTCCAGCCGGCCGGCACCCACCAGCGCTCGTCGTCGTACCCGCCGTCGTCCACGAAGGCGAGATAGGCCTCGTTGGTCACCGGGGTGACGTCCATGAGGAACGGGGCCACCTCCACCACGTGCGCGGGCCGCTCGTTGTCGTAGGCCCACGGGTCGACGTCGGTGCCGAGCGTCACCCGGCCCCCGGGCACGAGGACCTGACTCCCCGGAGCCGGCCGGGAGGCGGACGACGCGACGGGCGCCGGCGTCGTGCCGGCGGGGGGCGTGGCCACCTCGCCCATCAGCTGGCGGGTGGCGAGGATGGTCTCGTCGTGCTGGTGCTCGTGCTGGACGACCATGCCGTAGACGAAGGCGCCGTCGAGCAGTCGGTCGCCGCCGGGCGCGAACGGGTCGTCGCCCGGCAACGACGCCAGCCGGTCGAGCACCCGCGCCCGGACCCCGGCCACGTAGCGCCGCGCCTCCGCGGGGCCGAGCAGCGGTAGCGAGGGGCGGTCGGCCCGCTTGTGCTTGAACGCGTCGTAGAGGTCGTCGTAGTCGGGGTGCTCGGCCTCCGGCCCGCCGAGGGCCCGCTGGAGCCAGATCTCCTCGTAGTTGCCGACGTGCGCGAGGTCCCAGACCACCGGCGACATCAGCGGCGACCACTGCTGGCGCTGCTGCTCGTCGGTGAGAGCGTCGGCCAGCGCGAGCGTCCGGGCGCGCGCCGCCTCGAGCGCGATCGCGACGTCGTCGCGGCTCGGGCTCACCCGCCCGTCCCGTTCACGCCGGGCCGGCCCACGCCGGCTCCTGCTCGCAATCGGCGCCCTCGGGCAGCAGTCGCCCCAGCGCGTGCCACTCGTCGAGGCGGTCGTCGGCCGGACAGCGGCGCCGCGCCACGTAGCGGCTGCGGTAGGCCGCCACGGCATCGAGCAGCGCGCCCGAGGTGTCGAGCCGCCCGAGCGCGTCCAGGGCGAGGGCGAAGCAGCGGTCGGCCGAGGCCGCCAGTGCCGGGTCGGTGAGCCCGTCGCGGGCCGCCGCCTCCCACCGGCCGGCGGTGGGGCGGGTCGCATCCGTCGCCTCGTCGGCCACGTCCGCATCGGTGAGCAGGGCCACGGTCACCGCGACGGCGACCGGCCAGACGTCGTCGTCGACCGCGTCGAGCATGCGCAGCTCGTACCAGCCCCGCGGTCGCACCGGTGGGAAGAGCGTGGTGAGGTGGTAGGCGAAGTCGTCGACGGTGGGCCAGCCGCGGGGGTGCCCCTCGCTCATCCATCGGGCGAACGGGAAGGGCTCGACGACCGTCGTGGCGCAGTCGGGGTCGGACGGCCCACCGCGGATCAGCACCACGTTGGCGGCGAGCGCGTAGCGCAGCCACGCCTCCGCCGGGTCACCGGCGAGCGACGGCGCCGCGGTGCGGCTCGGGTCGATGCCCCACCAGGTGGCGAGTCGGTTGGCCCGCCAGCCGCTGGGCCGTCCGACGCCGTCCTGCGCCCCGAAGGGGGAATTGGCGAAGCAGGCCACCAGGGTCGGGCCCAGGGCGTGGGCGAGGCGCCAGCGCGCCGCGGGGTCGGGGCCGAGGTCGACGTTGACCTGGAGGGCGGCGGTGTTGCACATCATGCGGCGGCCGTGGGCGCCCCGTGCATCGAAGGCCGCCTCCATGGCGTCGTAGCGGGGCGAGCGCAGCACCCGGCGGGGCGGGCGGAACGCGTCGAGCCCGATGGGCACCAGGCCCACGCCCACCCGCTCGAGTCGGGTGCTCAGCTCCCGGACGTCCGTCGCGGCAGCGCGCAACGCGGCGTCGAGGCCCACCACGGGCGCGGTGTTCAGCTCGAGCTGACCACCCGGCTCGAACGAGGTGGTGCCGCCTCCGGGCAGTGGGCCGGCCTCGGCGGCCACACGGAGCGCGTCGAGGTCCAGGCGCTCGTCGGGGTGGCGGGCCGAGATCGTCAGCCACTCGAGCTCGATGCCCACCCGCTCGGCGGCCGGTGCGCCGTCCGGGGGACGGAGGCAGGCCTGTGCCGCGGCCCGCACGTCGGCGGCTCGGAGCGTGCGGCGCGAGGACGGCACGGGGAGTCCTACCGGTGGCCCGTGGTCGCGCCGACCCACCGGGGATTGAAGACCGCAGCGAGAGCGAGGTGCCGCAGGTGGATCAGGTGGGTCATGGCGCTCTCCTCCGGGTTCGCTGGTGGGTCCGTCCCGCCACCACCCGTTTTCGTTACGGGACCCCGCCGACCGGGTGTTCGGCGCCACCGGCCGGTTCGGATGGGTCATCCGTTCGGACTCGGCCAACCTACCCCCGAGCCCGATCCGGCAGTCGGTCCCGACGGTGACCCGTGGGCCACGGGCCGCTACGTTGGGCGGCGTGCGGCCTGCCGAACAGCCGCACGGCTCGTACCGTCGGGTGGGGGGTGGTGAGCCGTGCGCATGACCCCTGGCGCCCGGCCGTCCGCGCTCGGCCGCACGCCCTGGGCGATGGCGGGGTTCGCGGTCGCCGTGGCCTGGGCCGTCCTCGGCAGCCTCGTCGCCTACGCGCCGCCCGCGCACGCACTGACGGTGAGCGAGGCCGAGGCGGCGCTGGTCGAGGCCCGCCAGCTCCTCACCGATGCCCGGGCCGAGGTGGTCGCCGCCGAGGCGGCCATCGCAGAGGCGACCGCCGAGCTCGGCGACCTCCAGGCCGACGAGCTCGCCCTCACCGAGCAGCTGCGCGCCAAGCGCCGCCAGGCCCGCCAGCTGTCCGTGGCCGCCTACATGAGCGGTGGCAACGAGACGAGCTTCGAGCTGATCGCCGACACCGAGCAGGCCAGCGACCTGCTGTGGCGTCAGACCATCCTCGCCGAGCAGTCGCTCGACACCCGACGGGTGGCCCGCGAGTTCGCCCAGCTGCGTGACGGCACGAGCGAGGAGGTGCAGGACACCGCCGAACGGCTCGACCGGCTCGACCGGCGCCTGGAGCAGGCCCGCCAGGAGGTGCCGCACGCGGAGCGCGAGGTGCAGCTCGCCGAGATCGAGCTCATCGGTGCCCGCCAGGCCGAGGAGCTGGCCCGCGCCGCCCGCGACGCCGCGGCGGTCGGCCTCGACAAGTGGGCGGCGCTGCGACGCTGCGAGTCGGGGGGCGACTACACCATGAACAGCGGCAACGGGTACTACGGCGCCTATCAGTTCGACCTCCAGACGTGGCAGTCGGTGGGCGGCGCGGGCCTGCCGTCCGATGCGCCGCCGTGGGAGCAGGATGCCCGGGCCCGCGCGCTGTTCGCCGCCCGTGGCGCGCAGCCGTGGCCGATCTGCGGCCGCTTCCTGCTGTAGCGCCCCGGACCGACCCGGGTCCGCCGCGCTCGTCAGGGCGCCGCGGGCGCCAGGGGTCTCGGTGCGTCGGGTTCGAGCGGGATCTGGCCGAGGGGGCCGTACCGGCGGCGGAACGCCAGGTAGCCCACGAGGCCGGCCGGCAGGGGGAGCCAGAACGAGAACAGCCGGAACGCCAGCGTGGCGAGCAGGGCCTCCGGGCCCGGGACGCCGGCCAGGGTGAGCGCCGCGACCAGCCCGCCCTCGACGAAACCGAGGCCACCAGGGGTGAGCGGGATCATGCTCAGCACCGCGGCGGCGCCGTAGGCGAGCAGCACCGCGGACATGCGGGGGCTGGCACCGACCGCCCGCAAGGCGGCCACGAGGGCGAGGTAGTCGAAGGTCCAGTTGCCGACCGACGCGGCGAGTGACCGCTTCCAGCGCGTGCCGAGCACGGCGATGATGCGGTCGCGCTGCTCGACGAAGCCCTCGGCCCGGGGGTACGACTCCCAGTGGCGCTTGCGGGCGATCCACCGGCCGGCGCGCTCGACCCAGCCGCCCACGACCACCAACGGCTGGTTCGTCGTGACGAGCACGAACCCGATCCCGAAGAGGAGGAGGAACAGGATGCCGCCGCCCCAGGCGACGAGCAGCAGGCCCCGCGGGATGGGCGCACCGAAGAAGGCGAGCGCGACCGCGACGACCGGCAGCGCGCTCAAGGTCGCGGTCGAGATCAGTGAGGTCGCGGCGAGGGTCGAGCCGGCCTCGGCCTTGTCGATGCCCGCGACCGACAGCATCCGGTAGAGCACCGCGCCGCCGACGGGTGCGCCGGCGGGGATGACCTTGGTCACCGCGTTGGAGACGAGCTGGGCGGTGCCGGCGATGAACCAGCTCGCCTGGGGGAGGGCGCAACGGATGAGGGCCCACGAGCACACGAAGCTGCAGGCCATGAGGACCGCGATGACCACGAACCACTCCACCTTGACCGTGGCCAGCTCGGGTGCGGTGGACATCACCTCGGCGATGCGGGGGAACAAGCCGTAGAGGGTGACGAGCGAGACGAGGAGGAACAGCGCCCGCCAGATCGACCAGCGCGTCGATGGCGTCGGAACCGCGGCGATGGGGGCCGGCGACCCGGCGTCGCTGGGCTCGGCCTCGGCGGGGTCGCCGTCGGTCAGGTCGGCGTGGTCGCGGCGAGGGGTGTGGGCGCGCGGACCCGCCGAGGCCCGCTCGGGGCCGGGCGGGATGGCCCGCTCGTCGCTCGGGGCGCCCGCCACCACGCCGTCATCTCCAACGGGCACGTCGGGCACGATAGTGCCCCGGCGGCGAAGGCCGCCCCGACGTCCGTGCGGGGCGCGCCCGGGCGGGGCCCGGCCACGGCCAGCACGACGATCGTGAGGCCCACGCCGATCCGGGCGAGCCGGCGGCGCCGAAGTGGCCCCGGGGCGGGAGCGGGTGGCGGCGCTCCCGCCCCGGGGGCGGGGGCGACGAGGGCTCGGGTGCGGGCCGTCTGGAGGAGGAGGGGGCGCACCCGGCGGAGCCGGCGGTGGCTCCGTGGCCTCGTCGCCATGCGCCCACCGTAGAGCGTTCGAGACAAGGATGCAATGAAAATGTAGGAAAGTTATGAAGAGGTGTCGTCGTCACCATCGTGGGCGCGCGGCTCGTCCCGGCCGGTCGCGCGGAACGTCCGGAGCAGCTCGACGATCGAGCGTCGCTCCTTGGGATGGCGGGTGAGGTGGGTCTCGACCACGTCGTGGCGGTTCACGTACGTGGACACGAAGGCCTGGAGGGTCGCCCCGGCGGGCAGCGCGAGCAGGGCGCCGACCGGGCCGAGGATGCTGGCCCCGGCGATGACCGCACCGAAGGCCACCGCCGGGTGGATGTCCATGGTGTGCGCGGTGATGGGGGGCGCCAGCAGGTAGTTCTCGATCTGCTGGTAGACGAAGATCGCCAGCAGCACCCACACCGCCTCGATGGGCTTGTCGATGAGGGCGATGATCACGGGCAGCGCGCCGGCCAAATAGGTGCCCACCACCGGCACGAACTGCGAGAGGACGCCCACCCAGATCGCGAGGGGGAGGGGGAAGGGCACCCCGATGATCAGGAAGGCCAGGTAGTGGAACGCGGCCGACACGAACGCCAGCAGGCCGCGGGAGTAGATGTAGCCGCCGGTCTTGTCGATGGCGATCTCCCAGACCCGCAGGACCTCACGCTGGCGGTCGGGGCGCATGACCGAGCAGATCGAGCGCCGCAGCCGGGGTCCGTCGGCCACGAGGTAGAAGGTGAACAACAGGACGGTCAGGCCGCGGAAAAGCACGCCCACGGCCTGGGCGCCGACGCTGAGCACGTTGCCGGCGAGGCCCGTGGCGAAGTCGTTGACCGAGCCGGACTGGAGCTGCTCGGCCAGGTCGTCGGTGTCGATGTCGGCGTCGAAGGTGTCGTTCACCCACACCTCGATGTCGGTGACGTAGTCGGGCGCCTCGTCCACCAGGTTCTGGACCTGGTCGACGAAGAGGGCGCCGATGGCGTAGACGAACAGCGCGGCGGCGACGAACAGCAGCGCGAAGACCGCCGCGGTGCCCGTGCCCCGGCGCCATCCCCGGGCCTGCAGCCAGTTCACCGCCGGCTCCAGCGCGAAGGACAGGAACAGCGCCACCAGGAGCATGATCAGCAGGTCGCGGAGCTTGCCGATCAACCAGACCGCGGTGGCCAGGGCGATGATGCCGACGAAGAAGAGC
The DNA here is from genome assembly GCA_964649545.1 of uncultured Microthrixaceae bacterium. Lineage (GTDB taxonomy): Bacteria > Actinomycetota > Acidimicrobiia > Acidimicrobiales > DATDAH01 > JAEUJM01. The sequence goes on from CAZYPY010000028.1 coordinate 26,434, forward strand.
GCGATGGCCCGCGGCACCCAACGCGGCATCCGGTCGTAGTCGGGGACGGCCGGCGTCGAGGGCGTCTCCGGCGTGCCCACGGCGTCCCCCTCGGCCATCGCGGCACACGCTAGTGCTGGTGAATCGACACCCTGCGGGACCGCTCGTAGGTTGGGCCCCCGACCGACGAGGGGGAACCCGTGAGCTACCGAGTCATCCAGTGGGCCACCGGCACCGTGGGCGTCCACGCCGTCCCGGCCATCGCCGCGCACCCCGACCTCGAGCTGGCCGGGCTCTGGGTCCACAGCGACGACAAGTCCGGGCGTGACGCCGGCGAGCTCTGCGGCGTCGAGCCGCTCGGCGTGACCGCCACCCAGGACGCGGAGGCGCTCCTCGGGCTCGACGCCGACTGCGTCTGCTACATGGCCCACTCGGACGTGCGCCCGGGTGAGGTCGTCGACGACCTGTGCCGGATGCTGGCCGGCGGCAAGAACGTGGTGAACACCTCGTTCGTGCCCCTGCTCTTCCCGAAGCAGGCCGGCTTCCACGAGCAGCTCCAGCGGGCCTGCCTCGAGGGCGGCACGTCCTTCTACACGTCGGGCATCGACCCGGGGTACGGCAACGCCGGGGCCACCATCCCCGCCCTGGCGCTGTGCAAGGAGGTCGAGACCGTCCGGATGGCCGAGATCGTCAATTACGCGACCTGGGACAACCCCTTCACGATGTTCGAGATCATGGGCTTCGGGAAGGCCGACGCGTCGCAGTCGCTGCTGCTCTCGCCCGGCTCCACCGCGCTGGCGTGGGGGCCCGTGGTCGCCCTCGTGGCCGAGGCCCTCGGCGTCGAGCTCGACGAGATCACCGAGTGGCACGAGGTGATCACCGCCGACGAGGACTTCGAGATCGCCTCCGGCCCGATCGCCGCCGGCACCATCTCGGGCATGCGCTTCGAGATCCGGGGCATGGTGGGCGGCGAGGCCCGGATCGTGGTCGAGCACGTCACCCGCCTGCGAGACGGCGACGCCCCCGAGTGGCCCCAGGGCGCGGGCTACCGCATCGAGGTCGAGGGCGAGCCGTGCGTGAAGCTCGAGCTGTCGGTGTCGTCGCACGTCGGCGACCACAACCACGCGGGCTGCCTGGCCACCGCCATGCACGTCATCAACGCCATCCCGCTGGTCTGCGAGGCCGACCCCGGCGTGCTCACCTTCCTCGACCTCCCCGTGTACAGCGCCCGCAACCTGATGCGGTGAGCGACTCGCTCTACGACCGGGTCGGGGGCCAGCCCTGGTTCGACGCGCTCGTGGAGCGGTTCTACGAGGGGGTGGAGACCGACCCGGTGCTGCGCCCTCGAGCCCGGCAAGCGCCACCTCGCGCTCTTCCTCGGCCAGTACTGGGGTGGC
>CAZYPY010000029.1:0-25250 GCA_964649545.1 uncultured Microthrixaceae bacterium
CCGCCCCTGACGACTACCTGCGGGTCCGCAACGAGACCGACCGACCCATCGACGTGGTCGTCGAACGGGTCTCGGGTGAGCAGTTCGGGCTCGAGAACAACCTTCGGCCGGGCCAGGAGAGCATCATGAACCCGCGTGACGATCCCGATGTAGACGACGAGGGTAGTTGCACAACCGGCCCAGTGATCGCCTTCCAGGACGGCGAGGAGATCCAGCGCTTCGAGCTACCGATCTGCTTTGGCGACAGCCTGACGCTCGTCGTGGACGGCGAGCCGTGACCCGCACCCGTGGATTCGGTGTGGCCGGCGGAATGGTCCTGGTTGTTCGGGATTTCTACGGCGTCGAGCTTCGACCCCGACCTCTCCATTGTCCTGGAAGTCCTTCTGGCGGGCGATGAGGGCGACCGAGTCCACCCTGGCGGCCGGCGACACCAACGACGAGAACGCCACCAGGTCACCGTCGCTGGGCCTCGGCCAGGCGGGTGAAGGCGCCGGCAACCGCTTCGTCCACCCAGACGTCACCCTCGTCGAACTCGCCCCGGGCGGCATCGGCGGCATGACCGTCCGAGTCGACGGCGACCTCTACCACCGCTGGCCCGTCGAGCCCTCGCATGCGTCGGTGCTCGTCTCGTCGGGGATCGAAGGTCCCGCCAACGCACCCGCGGGGGGCGGCGGCCTCGACTACCAGGGCGGGTCGGTCGTGTTCAACACCGGTGCCGACAACCTCATCATCGCCGACACCAACGACACCACCGACGTGTACCTCCGCCGGTTCGACGCCTACCACGAGTCATGACCGAGAGGATCGATCGGTTCGCCCGTCGACTCGCGGGCCTGTGTGCGATCGCCGTGGTGTTGGCCGCTTGCGGCCCGTTCGCCGAAGACCTCGGGGTCGAAGGGATCTTCGTGGTCAACCAGGGCCGCGAGCCGGTGACCGTGGAAGTGCGCTACTACCCCGAGTTCGACCCGGCGTTGTCCGAGGACGTCATTCGCTATCGATTGGGTCCCGGCCGCAGCTCGGGAGTCGCAAGTGCCTTCGACGCGAACCATTGCATTCCTGCAGACCTTGTCGTGTTCCGGCGCGGTGTCGAGATCCAACGGGTCAGTGGACCGATCTGCGTCCCGGGCGACACCTTGACCCTCGACATCGGGGACCCAGGCAACGACGACGCCGACCCGTGACGGAGTAGACCTCCCGACCCGAGCGCTCGTCACCTTGCGCCGGCCTCGACCCCGCGCAATCGGCCACGCGACGTGGGGCGCAGGGCTCAACCGGCGCCGACGCGGCCACAAGCCGGCGGGCTACTTCGCCGCCGACTTCTTGGTGGCCGGGGCCTTCTTGGCCGGGGTCTTCTTGGCCCCGCCCTTCTTCTTGGTCGACGCCTTCGTCGCGGCGACCGGGGCGCCGGCGCGGTCGGGCCACAGGTCGAGGAGGACGTCGAGGACCTCGTCGAGCACGGCGAGGGTGCCGAGGTGGCTCTCGCCGGGGCGCTCGAACACCTTTGCGTCGGGCATGAGCGAGGCCACGTGGTGGCCGTGGACGAGGGGGACGATGTGGTCCTCGTCGCCGTGCCAGAAGCGGATCGGCACCCGGACCTCCCTGGGCGAGAAGCCCCAGTCCCGGGTGAAGAGCACCACGTCGTAGATGACGGCGTGGAAGCGCTTGCGGGCGCCGGTGGAGATGTCCTTCAGGAACATCTCCTTCATGCCCGGCCGCTGGAAGACCTCCTGGTCGCCCGGCGGCTGGAAGCGCAGGTAGGCGCCGACGGCCTGCTCCTGGAACGGCATCAGCAGCTTGACCGCCCCCCACAGCGTGTAGCCGAGGGGCTCGCGCAGCCACTCGAGGGGCAGGCGGAAGCGGTTGGCGAGGGCGACGAGGCCGCCGTCGGCCCGGTCCTCGCCCTGGGTGGGGGCCACGCCGCCGAGCACGGCGCCGGCCACCACCCGGTCGGGGAAGGCGTGGGCGCAGGCCAGCACGTAGGGGCCGCCCCCGGAGAGGCCGGCGATGGCGAAGCGGTCGACGCCGAGGTGGGCGGTGAGCTGGTCGACGTCACCGGCCCAGTCGAGGATGCGCCCGTGCAGGTGCGGGGTGGAGTCGCCGACGCCGGGGCGCTCGACGGTGATGACCCGCACGTTGCGCTCGCCGGCGATGGCGTTGACCTCGGGCGAGATCTGGTGGCGGGCGCCGGGGGTGCCGTGGAACCACAGCACCGCGTCGCCGCCCTCCGCCCCGTACTCGGCGAAGCCCAACCGCCGCCCGTCGGCGAGCTTCACGGTGCCGTCCCGGCGCGGCACGGGCTCGACGTCCCAGTGGTCCCCCATGGCCGCAATTGTGCCCCACCGGCGAGGCCCCGGGCGTCAGCGGCCCGTCAGCGGAAGTCGCGGGAGCGTACGGGCTCGCCGAGGGGCAGCACCTCGAGCTTGTCGGCCACCACGTTGACCACGCCCTCGACCTTCTCCAGGGTGCCCCGCACGAGCAGGGCGGGGCCGCTGAGGGCGACCTGGCGGTAGCGCGTCCAGCAGCCCTTGGAGCAGATCACGTTGATGAGGCCGGTCTCGTCCTCGAGGTTCACGAAGGTGGTGCCCGAGGCGGTGGCGGGCCGCTGGCGGTGGGTGACCACGCCGGCCACGAGCACCCGGTCGCCGTCGGGGACGTCGGGCAGCCCGGCAGCGGGGACGACCCCGAGGGCGTCGAGGTGGTCACGGACGAACCGGGTGGGGTGGCCGTCGGCGGCGATGCCGGTGGCCCACAGGTCGGCGTGGGCCTCCTCCCGGGGCGAGAGCAGGGGCAGGGTGGGGGCCTCGACCCCGGTGACGATGCCGTCGAGGCGGTCGGCGCCGGTCTGGGCCACCGCCCCCGCCCCCCACAGCGCCGGCCGTCGGCCGAGGCCGAAGCACCCGAAGGCGCCGGCGGTGGCCAGGGCCTCGAGCACGTGCAGGGGGGCGCCGCTGCGGCGGGCGAGGTCCTCCATGGAGGCGTAGGGACGGCCGGCGGCGATGCGCTCGGCCAGGTCGTCACCGAGGTGGCGCACCGAGGAGAGCCCGAGGCGCACCGCCGGCCCCCGCTCGCCCCACGTCGCCGGCGCCCCGTCCCCCGCCCGCTCCCCCCTCCACCCCGTTTCCCCCGTCCCGTCTGAACTCGAGGCAATAGCCCCCGGCTTCCGGGGGCTATTGCCTCGAGAATCGGGGTACTCCGCGGCGTGACGGCCGGGCTCGAGGGTGGCGTCGGCGGCCGAGGCGTTGACGTCGGGGCCGCGCACCTCGACGCCGTGGCGGCGGGCGTCCTGCACCAGGGTGTGGGGCGAGTAGAAGCCCATGGGCTGGGCGTTGAGCAGCGCCGCGCAGAACGCCGCCGGGTAGTACCGCTTCAGCCAGGCGCTGGCGTAGACCAGGTAGGCGAACGACACCGAGTGGCTCTCGGGGAAGCCGAAGTTCGCGAAGGCAGCGAGCTTGGCGTAGATCTCGTCGGCCACCTCGCCGGTGATCCCCCGCTCGGCCATGCCCTCGTAGAGCCGGGCGCGGAGGCGCTCCATGCGCTCACGGCTGCGCTTCGAGCCCATGGCCTGGCGCAGCTCGTCGGCCTCGGCCGCGGTGAAGCCGGCCACGTCGATGGCCATCTGCATGAGCTGCTCCTGGAAGAGGGGCACGCCGAGGGTCTTGCCCAGCGAGTTCTCGAGCAGCGGGTGCAGGTAGGTGACGGGCTCCTTGCCGTTGCGCCGGCGGATGTAGGGGTGCACCGAGCCGCCCTGGATGGGCCCGGGGCGGATGAGGGCGACCTCGACCACGAGGTCGTAGAAGGTCTGGGGCTTGAGGCGGGGCAGGGTGGCCATCTGGGCCCGGCTCTCCACCTGGAACACGCCGATGGAGTCGGCCCGGCACAACATGTCGTAGACCGCGGCGTCCTGGGGCACCTCGGCCAGGTCGAGCCGGTCGCCGTGGGCCTCGGCGATCAGGTCGATGGCCAGGTGCAGCGCGGTGAGCATGCCGAGGCCGAGCAGGTCGAACTTCACCAAGCCGGTGGCGGCGCAGTCGTCCTTGTCCCACTGGAGCACGCTGCGGTCGGCCATGCGCCCCCACTCCACCGGGCAGACCTCCACCACGGGGCGGTCGCAGATGACCATGCCCCCCGAGTGGATGCCGAGGTGGCGGGGGAAGTGCTCGACCTGCTGGGCGAGGTCGAGCACCGGGGCGGGGATCTCGTGGGTGCCGCCGCCGGCGACCGCCGCCGCCGCCTCGCGCACCGGCTCCCAGTGGCTGACCTGCTTCGACCAGGCGTCCTGCTGGCCGGTGGCGTAGCCGAGGGCCTTGGCCATGTCGCGGACCGCGGACTTGGCCCGGTAGGTGATGACGTTGGCGACCTGGGCGGCGTTGTCGCGGCCATAGCGGTCGTAGACGTACTGGATGGCCTCCTCCCGGCGGTCGCTCTCGATGTCGAGGTCGATGTCGGGCGGGCCGTCCCGCTCAGGGGACAGGAAGCGCTCGAAGAGCAGGCCGAGGCGCACCGCGTCGGCCTTGGTGATGCCGATCGAGTAGCAGACCGCGGAGTTGGCGGCCGACCCCCGGCCCTGGCAGTAGATGTTCGCCTGGCGGCAGAACTCGACGATGTCCCAGACGATGAGGAAGTAGCCCGGGAAGCCGAGGGCCTCGATGAGGTCGAGCTCGTGCTCGATCTGGCGCCACGCCCGCTCGTTCAGCTCGGCCCCCACCGCCGGCACCGGGCCGGGGAGCGGCGGCGCCGGCGGGGCGCCGGGGGGACGGGGACGGCGCGGCACCGTGCCCGGCCGGGGCCCGTAGCGGCGGGTGGCGCCCTGCTCGGTGAGCTCGCGCAGCCACGACATCTCGGTGTGGCCGGGCGGCACCGGGAAGTCGGGCAGCCGGGGCGCCACCAGGGCGAGGTCGAAGGCGCAGGCCCGCCCCAGCTCGGCGGCCCGCTCGACCACGCCGGGGTAGCGGGCGAAGCGGCGGGCCTGCTCGGCGCCCGAGCGCAGGTGGGCACCGGCGCCGGCCGGCAGCCAGCCGTCGATCTCGTCGAGCGAGCGCCGGGCCCGCACCGCGGACAGCGCGGTGGCGAGGGGGCGCCGGCCGGGGGTGGCGTAGTGGACGTTGTTGGTGGCGACCGGGTCGACCCGGGCCTGGAGGGCGAGCTGGACGAGGGCGTCGTTGCGGGCCGAGTCGAGGGGGTCGCCGTGGTCCCACAGCTCGACGGCCACGTGCTCGCGGCCGAAGGCGTCGATGAGCCGGGCCAGCTCCTGGGCGGCGGCGTGGGGGCCCTGGGTGGTGAGGGCCCGGGGCACCGCCCCCTTGCGGCACCCGGTCAGCACCAGCCAGTGGCCGGCGCCGGCGCCGACGAGGTCGTCGAGCGAGCACCGGGGGGCGCCCTTCTCGCCCGCCATCTGCACGCGGCTGATGGCGGTGCCGAGGCGGGCGTAGCCCTCGGGGTCGCGGGCGAGCACGACGAGGTGCGTGCCGCCGGGGTCGGCGGCGCCGAGCTCGAGGCCGGGCAGGTCGAGGGTGAGCTCGGTGCCGAACACCGTGGGCAGGCCGTGGGCCCGGGCCGCCTCGGCGAAGCGCACCACCCCGTAGAACCCGTCGTGGTCGGTGAGGGCGAGGGCCTCGAGGCCGAGGCGCACCGCCTCCTCGGCCAGCTCCTCGGGGTGCGACGCCCCATCGAGGAAGCTGAAGTTCGAGTGGCAGTGCAGCTCGGCGTAGGGGGTCTCGCCCCGCCGGCGGGCGAGCGCAGGGGCGGCATAGGGCTGGCGCTTGCGTGACCACGCCGGGCTGTCGCCCCCGTCGGCGGCGGGCCACGCCCCCGGCACCCCCTCGGGCCGGCCCGTCCCCGACACCCTCGTCCCCGATATGGCTCTCCCCGACAGGCGCTGCTCGAGGGTGGACCAGGGCACTGGGGGGTTGTTGTAGGCCACCGAGGCATCGTACCGAACGTATGTTCGACCCGCTTCCGGTCCGGGACCTTCGCACCACTATCGTCCCGGCGTGCCCGAGGACCCGCCGCCGGCCGCCACCTCGCCGTGGCCGAGTCGCTGCATCGCGGCCCTGGTGGTCGCGCTCGTCGCCCTCCATGCCGCCTGGCTCCGTACCCATCGGACCGGTGGGCCCCTCGACATCGACGAGGCCGCGTTCCTCACCCTGGCCTTCCAGACGACCAACGCCGGACACAAGATCGTCTCGGGCCCCGTGATCCTGTGGCAGAACACCGGCGCACTGGCACCGTTGGTGCCACTGACCACCGCCCCCCTCCACCTCGTGCTCGGCCGCTCGATCGAGGTGAGCCACCTGACCAACCTCGCCTTCTTCGCGGCCACCGTGGCCGCCACCTACCTGCTCGCCCGTCGCCTGACCACCGGCTGGTGGGCGGCGCTCGCGGCCGCGGTGGTGGCCACCGCCCCCGGCATCACCGACTACACCCGCCACTACCACTACGCGATGGCGGCGACCGCGGCCTTCACCGTGGCCCTGCTCGCCCTGGTGCGCTCCCGCCGGCTCGACCACCGGGGCTGGACCCTCGCGTTCGGCGTGGCCCTCGGCACCGTCCTGCTCTCCCGGACCTACCTGCTCGCGTTCACCCCCGGTCTCGTGCTCGCCGCCGCCGTGGTCGCGTGGCGGGCCCCCCAGCGGCGTCGCTCGATCGTGAACCTCGCCCTTGCGCTGATGGTGGCCGGCCTGCTGGCCGGCTCCTGGTACGTGTTCAGCGCGCCCGAGATCTGGGACTACCTCACCGGCTACGGGTATGGCGACCAGAGCACCGGGTTCGGGGCCGACTCGGTGGCCTCGCTCCAGTGGTGGCTGTCGGACTCGGTGGCGGTGGTCTCGGACGGCCTGCACCTCCCGCTCACGGTGGTGCTCTTCACCGGCGCGGTCGCCGGCAGCGTCGCCGTCGTCGAGGCCCGGCCCCGGGGCGACCGGATCAGGCCGCTCCTCGACTCCGACGCCTTCCCCCTTCTGCTGGCCATCTCGACGGGGTTCGCCGCCCTGTTGAGCTCACGCAACCAAGGCACCGGGTTCGTGCTCCCCCTGCTGCCCGCGGCGGTGGTGCTCGCCGTCGCCCTCACCGCTCGAGCCCGGCCTCGGGCCCTCGGTCGGGCCGTCGTCGTCGCCCTCTGCCTGGTGGCAACCCTCAACGTGACCGTGAAGGCCGAGGTCGCGCCGGCGCTCGACGACGAGGTGGCGGTGCACCCTGCGCCGTGGGCGGTGTTGCGGGTCGTCTCGGGCGAGTCGATCATCGACCGCTACCTGCGCACCTACGACGACGGCGACGAGGGACGCGAGGACGGCTGGCTGCCCGCCAACCGCGAGCTCTACCACCGCACCGTCGAGCACGCGCCACCGGACGATCCCGACCCCGAGGTGCTCTTCCTCGTCGAGGGCCCCAACCTGAACAGCTCGACACCGGCGATGTTCAGCCAGCTCGAGAACCGGCGCCTGTTCGCCGGGCGCAACCTCGATCTGGCCGCCGTCGAGGGCCCGGACGCGCTCGCCGCGACCCTGCAGGACCTGCGCAGGCCCGAGAACGGGTCGGTCGACCAGCTGGTGACCGGGCCCGAGTCCCTCTCCTGGCCGGGTCTGGGCCTCCCCGAGGACGTCGCCGTCGAGGCCGCCCGCGCCGCGGGGTTCGTCCCCGTGGAGACCGTGCCCCTGCCCGACGGTGACCACGTCACCCTCTGGGTCGCCGCCCGCAGCTGACCGCCTCACCGCCCGACCGCCGACGGTCAGGCCAGCCCAGGCCAGGTCAGGTCGGTTCGGACGGGTCGACGAGGCGGGCCAGGTACAGCGCCCGCACGGCGAGGGCCTGGCGCACACCCCGCACCGCCCGCTCGAAGAACTCCTTGCGGTAGTTGTCGTCGGTGAGGGCCGAGAGGGTGAACTGCAGGCCGGCGAAAGCGGCGACGAACGCCGCCACCTTCAACAGGTTGTCGGTGATCACCGCCTCGTTGCCGAACAGCGTGAACTCCGTCAGCACGGTCGCCTCACCCACGGTCCACTCCTCGGTGACGCTCTCGCTCATGGCGAACGCCCCGAAGGCCACGTAGGCCAGGCCCACCACCGCGGCGACGAGCAGGATCTGGACGCTCTGGCTGACGACCAGCACGAGGCCCACGTTGGCCCAGGCCCGGCGGCCCAGGGGCGCGTTGTGCGGCGGCTCGGGGACCCCGTCGACGTCGAGGCCGGCGACCGGCGTGCCCTCGGCGAGCTCGACGACCGTCGCCCAGGACTCGAAGCGGGCGACCGCGTCCAGCTCGTGGGGCACCCGCAGCAACAGGAAGAGGGTTCCGGCCAGGAAGGGGAACAGGGCGGCGATGGCGAAGAAGGGCCCGCCCAGGCCGGAGGTGAGCTGCCAGATCTCCGCGGTCATGAACATGAGGGCGGTGAAGATGAGCAGCAGCGGGAGGGCGCGGGTGACGAGGTCGGCCAGCTCGCCGAACTGGCCCATCAGCTGGCGCAGGCCCCAGCGGGTCATGGGCACGAGGCCGTAGCTCGTGACCACGTAGGCCAGGACGAGCAGCACGAGGTTGGTGACGAAGATCCCGGCCGAGTCGACGAGGCGGTCGTCGTGGAGGACCGCGGGGAGCACGGGCGGGACGAGCAGGAACACGGCGATCTCGACGCCCCCCACCCGATCCGGGCGTTGGAAGGCGCGCCGGCGCCGGAGTCGGTTGACCGCGACCCACGCCCCGAGCACCACGACCACGCCGGCCAGGAAGGGCAGGATCTCGGCGGCGCCCTCCCGCTCGTCGCTGAAGGTGTTGAACGCCTCCAGCACGAACACCACGCTGAGGAAAGGCAGGGCCCGGGTGAGCACGTCGCTGGTGGCGCTGTAGTCGGCGATCAGGTGCGGCAGCCCCTGGTGCACGAACCAGCGCTCGGTCGCCACCCGGCGATCCGTGGCCGCCTCCCCCGCTGAGCCCATGCCCGCAGTCTTGCCGACGGGCGCGGCGGCCGGCGCCTCTGCGGGCGTGCATCCCCCGCTAGTCGTAGACCGCCTCGACCCACCAGCGGCCGCCCTCCAGGCTGAGGAGGTGGCCCACGCCGTCGGTGGTGAGCACCTGGAAGCGGGCCTGGCGGCGGTGGGCCTCGGGGTCCCACCAGCGCTGGTCGAGGGGCCACGGCCCCGCCCACGCCTCGACCCGGGCCCAGGGGCCGCCGGCCACCGAGAGCCGGGCGGGCGCCGCGGTGGGCAGGCCCCGGCCGCTCACCCGGACGGGCGTCCCGGCGGCGTCCACGACCTCGGCGGGTCGGGGCTCGAGGGGCACCACCGCCGGCGACGGCGGGGGCATCTGACCGGGCCAGGGCGCCCCGCCGGCGGCCCCGGCATCCCCCTGCCCTCCGCCGGCCCCGCCGGGACCGGGAGGGTCGAGGCCGGCGCCGCCGCTCCCGGGGCGCTCGCCCTCCCCCACGGCCTCCACCGGCACCAGCGAGACCTGCTCGACGGGCCGTCGGCCACCTCGGGGCTCGGGCAGGGCCACCGCCTCGGCCCCGAGCAGGGCCTGCACCCGGGCCAGGGCCCGCCGGGCCCGCTCCCCCGCGGCGGCCTCGCCGCCCCAGAACCCGAGCTGGCGGCCCCGGGCAGGTAGCACCTCGTCGGGGACGAGGGCCAGGCGCAGCACCCCGCCGGTGGGGCGCACAGCGGGGTTGCCGTTCAGCCAGCCGTCGAGCTGCCAGCGGATACGGTCGGCGATGGCGGCGGCGCTGAGGGCGCCCTCGTGGCGCCACAGGCGCTCGATGTGCTCCTGGTGCTCGGTCTCGGCCTCGATCGCGATGCGGGTGCAGGCGAGGCCCTCGGCGGCGAGGCGGGCGTGGAGCTCGTCGGCGAGGGCCTTGCCCACGAAGGCGGCCCGGTCGACCCGGTCGGCGGGCGGGTCGAGCTCGGCCTGCACCGCCAGGTCGGGTGGGGGCCGGCGGGCGTCGGGCGGGCGCTCGTCGAGGCCGGCGGCCAGGCGGTGGGCGCCCTGGCCCTCGAGGCCGAAGCGGGCCACCAGGTCGGCGAGGGGCAGGGCGGCCACCGAACCGAGGGTGCGCAGGCCGAGGCGCTCGAGCACGTCGACCAGATCGGGGCGCTCGAGGGCGGCGACCGGCAGGGGTGCGAGGAAGGCGGCGCTCTCCCCCGGCGCCACCACGAGGGCGTGCGGGGCGGCGCCCCGGGCCCGCTCCACGTCCGCGGCGACCGTCCGGGCGGCGAGGCGCGCCGCGAAGGGCCCGTCGGCCACCCCCACCACCACGTCGCCCCGGCCGGCCAGGGCCTCGGCCGCCACCGCAACCACCTTGTCGGCGAGGGCCTCGTCCCCGCCGAAGTAGCGCGACGGGCCCCGGGTGGCGAAGGCGCACGACCCCGGGGCGGTGACCTCCACGCGGGGGGTCAGGGCCTCCACCGCGGCGAGCACCGGCTCGAAGCGGCGGGCGTCGAGGCCGGGGTCGTGGTCGAGCACCACCAGGCCCGGGCAGCGCCCCTGGGACTCCCGCCGGCGCAGGCCCACGGCCACGCCCTCGGCGCGCGCCGCCGGCGAGCAGGCGATGACCCGGTTGGCGACGAGCACCGCGGCGGGCACGTCGAGGGCGACGCCGGCGGCCACGATCGGCCAGTCCGGGCACCACACCGCCAGCGTCCGCGTCGGACCCACGACCGCGTTCACCGGCGACCACCACCGCCCAGGTGCCACCGTCCGGCCTTCTGGCTCCCGATTCGATCGCCCTGGCGATCGAATCGGGAGCCAGAACCACTCGGGTTGGCCGGGATCCCGGTCACGGGAGGGTGAGCTCCACGGTGCGGGGGCGGCTGGCCCGGCGCCGGCCGCCGGCCTCGACCACGACCTGGCGGCGGCGCAGGCGGCCGTGGCCGTCACCGAGGCCCTCCCAGCGCGACCGGGTGACCTCGAGCACGAGGTCGGGGCCCTCCTGCCAGCGGCCGGGTGGGCCGAGCAGGACGAGGACCGCGCCGCGCTCGCGGGCTCGGGCGGTGAGACGACGGGCGTCGGTGGGCCGGGCCAGGCGATCCGGGCGCACCACCACCACGTCGAGGGCGTCGACCAGGGCGGCGACCACGTTGGCCCACGCCGCGGGCTCGGGGGCGGGGACGAGGGCCAGGCGCCCGAGGTGCACGCCCGCCTCGGCCGCGGCCCGCAGGCCGAGCCAGGGCAGGCCCACCGCCGCCACCCAGGACCCCGACGCCGACGGCCCCGCCACCAGGGCCAGCGCCAGCGAGGTCGCCCCCGACCCCGACGTCCCCCGCACCGCCACCACCGACCCCCGCTGGAGCCCCGTGCCCACCAGCAGCGGCTCGAGCCGCTCGCTCACCGGCAGGCAGCGCTCGTCGGCCCGCGACACCGGCCGGGTGCGCTCGACCAGGTCGGCCAACCCTCCCGACCCGCCGGGCCCGCCCCCGACCGCGACCCGCCAGGCCGGCTCGGCGGCGGCCTGGGCGAGGATCGGGGTCGGTTCGGCAACGGCGATCGCGCGAGTATCGAACAGACGTTCGATACTCGCAAGTGGCGCCTAGGCGCCCAGGCCGATGGGGCAGCTCACCCCGGTGCCGCCGAGGCCGCAGTAGCCGTTGGGCACCTTGTGGAGGTACTGCTGGTGGTAGTCCTCGGCGTAGTAGAAGGCGGGCGCCGGCGCGACCTCGGTCGAGATGGCGTCGAACCCGGCGGCGTCGAGGCGCGACTGGAAGGCGGCCCGGGTGGCCTCGATGGCCGCCTTCTGGGCGTCGTCGGCGTAGTAGGCCGCGGAGCGGTACTGGGTGCCGACGTCGTTGCCCTGGCGCATGCCCTGGGTGGGGTCGTGGCCCTCCCAGAAGACCCGCAGCAGCTCCTCGTAGGACACCTGGGCGGAGTCGAACACCACGAGCACGACCTCGGTGTGACCGGTGCGACCGGAGCACACCTCCTCGTAGGTGGGGTTCGGGGTGTAGCCGCCGGCGTAGCCCACCGCCGTGCTGTACACGCCGGGAGTGCGCCAGAAGAGCCGCTCGGCGCCCCAGAAGCAGCCCATCCCGAAGATGGCGGTGGCGAGCCCCTCGGGGAACGGCGGCTGGATGCGGTTGCCGTTCACCGCGTGGGTCTCGGGCACCCCGGGCAGGGCGTGGTCGCGGCCGGGCAGGGCCTTGTCGGCATCGACCATCGTCGTCTTGTGGCCACCGAACAGCATCAGGTGCTCTCCTCTCGCGCCGCGGTGCGTCTGCCCCTCCAACGACGGTGGGACGCCGGCTGTTCCACCACGTCTGTGGTCGTCGCGTCGAGGGTAGGTCGGCGGCGCCCGAACCACCGACCGAGAGGACCGTCCTTGCGCACCCGCCCGATCACCGCCGCCCTCGCCGTCATCGCCCTCACGACCCTCCTCGTCGCGTGCGGCGGGGGCGACGACGACGAGGCCGCGACCACCACCCAGGGCGGAGCGGCGACCACCGCACCCACGACGTCCGAACCGGCGACGACCGGAGGTGAGGTCGTCCTGGCCGAGACCTTCGACGACGACGCCAACGGCTGGGCACCGGAGGCCTTCGACACCGAGACCACCACCGGGGAGATCGCGGACGGCCTGCTGACCTTCTCCGTGAGCGACTCGCCGAGCGCCGGCCTTCCCGAGGGCCAGGTGGCCCTGCCCACCCTGCTGTGGCCGGCGGTGATCGAGGAGCGGGCCGACCAGCTGGCCGACGTGCGGGTCGACACCACGGCGAGCTTCACCGCGGGCTCGCAGGTGGGCGTCTCCTGCCGCATCGTGGACCCGACCGGCGACGACTTCCGGTCGTACGACTTCGCGCTGTCGAGCGCCGGGGTCCTGAGCATCGCCGAGGTCGACGCCGAGGGCACCCCGACCACCCTCGCCCGGCTTCCGGCGGCGTCCGACGAGGGCGACGCCGACGAGCCCACCCTGCCCGACGAGCCCGCCTTCGAGTACGACCCCAACGCCACCTACGAGCTCGGCGCCGAGTGCGTCGGCGGCCGGGACGGCGAGCCGGTCGAGCTCACCCTCTTCCTCGACGGCGAGGAGGTCCTGCGGGCCGAGGACACCGACGACCCGATCCCGAGCGGCATCGCCTCGGTGAACTACGGCGAGTCCAACCTGCTCACCCAGGTCAACGGGTTCACGCCCTTCGGCGTGTCGTTCGACGAGTGGACCCTGACCGACCTCGGCGGTGGCGCCCCGGCCGGCGGCGGCGACCAGGCGGCCCCGTTCTCGTCGTCCTGCGACGACACCACCGACGACCTCGCCGACGACAAGGGGAACCCGCTCGAGGGCCTCGACGACCCGGGCACCGACCTGGTGACCGTGTCGCTCGAGCGCGTCGACGGCGTTCTGGCCGTCGAGATCCAGGTGGACGGCGATCTCCCCGCCGACGCCTCCTCGGTGACCGACCGGCCGTTGCGCTGGGGCGTCAGCATGGACACCGACGACCAGGCGATCCTCCTCGAGACCATCCTCGACGGCGACCAGTTCCAGGCCCGGATCGCCGACCAGGCCGCGGGCGGCGCCCAGCTCGACCTCGAGCCCCTCGTCGAGGGCGACACCATCTCGCTCGACATCCCGCTCGACGAGTTCCCGATGCCCGACGAGTTCGCCTGGAACGCCTTCACCGAGTGGTACCCGACCTCCGGTGAGGCGGCACGGGTGGACGACGTGTGCCCGAACGACTTCGGCGACGTGGCCTTCGGTTGAGCCGCCGGGACGCCGCGCTCAGGCCTGGGCGTGGGCGAGGAGGCGCTCGACCGGTCCGAGGTCGAAGGGGTGGCCCACCATCACGATGAGGTGGGTCGCCCCGGCGTCGAGGTAGGCGGCGTGGTCGTCCACCTCGTTCGGGTTGATGGCGACGGTGCGCTCGACGGCCTCGGGCTCGCGGCCCACCTCGGCGCACCACCGGTCGAGCACCGCGGACTTGGCCGCGAAGTGGTCCGGCGGGCCGAAGGTGTTCCACGCGTCGGCGTGCTCGGCGACGAGGCGCAGGGTGACCTTCTCGCCCGAGCCCCCCACGAGGATGGGGAGGTCACCGGCGGGCCCGGGGGTGAGCTTGGCCAGGCGCGCCTTGATCCGGGGCAGCGCCTCGCCCAAGTCGCGCAGGCGCCCGCCCGCGGTGCCGAATTCGTAGCCGTACTCCGAGTAGTCGCGCTCGAACCAGCCGGCGCCGATGCCGAGGTAGAGCCGACCGCCGCTGAGCTGGTCGACGGTGCGGGCCATGTCGGCGAGCAGGTCGGGGTTGCGGTACGAGTTGCAGGTCACGAGCATCCCGAAGCGGGCGTTCGTGGTGTCGACCGCCATCGCCGCCAGGAGCGACCAGCCCTCGTAGTGGACGTCGTCCTGGTCGCCGTAGAGCGGGTAGAAGTGGTCCCAGGTCCAGATGCTGTCGACACCCATGGCGTCGGCGGCCTGCCAGGCGGACCGGAGCTCGTCGATGGTGCAGTGCTGGGGGTGCAACTGCACCCCGACCGAGAAGCGCGCGTCAGATGGCATGGGTCGACCGTACCGGCGGGGGCGGCGGCCGACGCCGCTCAGCTCGGGGCTACTCGGCGACGACCGCGGGGGTGACGCCCTCGCGGTAGAAGGTGTACAGCCCCTCGATGACCTCGCGCAGGCCCTCGCTGCTGTGGCCGTCGGCGAGGTCCACGGTGACGGTGTTGCCGATCATGGCCACCGAAGCGACGCCACCGTGGGCGAACAGGCGCCGCGCCAGCTCGTCGGGCGGCCGCTGGCCGGTGATCTCCTGGCCCACGACGTAGCGCTCGTGGTCCATGCCGGTGAGGTTGCGGTTGAGGTCGAAGCGGACCATCCCGTGGCGGGCGGACGGCTTCTCGATGGCGGTGATGGGCTGTCCCATGACGGCCGGCATCGTAGTGCGCCACGCCGCCACGGCCAGAACCGACGAGAGGACCGCGAGCACCAGGTGGACGACCACGAAGCCCACGTCGTGGCCGTGCAGCGCGATGCCCACCATCCGCACCACCCACACGCCCACGGTCCAGGCGGCGAAGGCCCGGACGAACCAGGGGAACCACCTCCCCCATCGGTGCCGAAGCAGGGTCGCACCGAGGACGAGGGCGGGCAGCACGAAGCTGAGCGCCAGCGCGGAGCGCCCGGCCTGGCCCGAGACGGTGAGCGTGTCGTCGGTCCAGATGTTGCGGATGCGGTTGGCCCAGACGAACAGGGTCCACCCGACCAGGGCCCAGAGCACGAGGCGGGATCGGCGCACGCCGCCAGGGTAGGGCCCGGCGGGGCCGGCGCCCCGATCGCGCACTATCTTGACCGGTCGGTCAAGAGATGCCGGCCCGGAGGCCCACCATGCCCGACCTCACCCTCGACGAGTTCCGTGCGGAGGCCACCGCGTTCCTCGACGCCCACGCCAAGCGCCGCGACCCCGAGCAGCGGTTCGTGTGGGGCGAGGGCGACGACGCCATGGCCCTGTTCGAGGAGGTCGACCCCGAGGCCGAGCGCCGCGAGCTCGAGCGGGCCAAGGCCTGGCGGGCCCAGCGCTTCGACGCCGGCTTCGGCTACCTCAGCGGGCCCGAGCAGTACGGCGGCCGGGGCCTGCCGTCCGCCTACGACCGGGCCTACGCCCAGCTCGAGGCCAAGTACGCGATCCCCGACCAGGGGTTCTTCGGCATCGGCCTCGGCATGGTCGCCCCCACGATCCTCGCTCACGCCACCGACCTGGTGAAGGAGGCGTACCTGAAGAGGATGTACCGGGGCGACATCGTCGGCGCCCAGCTCTTCAGCGAGCCCGGCGCCGGGTCCGACCTCGCCGGCCTCCAGACCAAGGCCGTCCGCGACGGCGACGAGTGGATCCTCACGGGCCAGAAGGTCTGGACGTCGGGCGCCCACTACAGCGACATCGGCGAGATCATCTGCCGCACCGACCCCGACCAGCCGAAGCACAAGGGGCTGACCGGCTTCGTGGTCGACATGCACGCACCCGGTGTCGAGGTCGTGCCGCTGCGCCAGATGACCGGTGGGGCCAGCTTCAACGAGGTGTTCTTCAACGAGGTGCGGGTGCCCGACGACCACCGCCTCGGCGACGTGAACGAAGGCTGGTCCGTGGCCCTCACCACCCTCATGAACGAGCGGGCGTCGATCGGGGCCGGCTCGGGCGGCGGCGGGCTCGGGCTGGCCAACAGCGTCCGCCTGGCCGAGATGCTGCGCCACTTCGGCCTCGACCAGGACCCGGTCCACCGCCAGGCGCTCGCCGACCTCTACATCAAGTTCCAGGTGGCCAAGTTCACCAACCAGCGGGCCCTCGACAAGGTCAAGGCCGGCCGGGCACCGGGTCCCGAGATGTCGATCGCGAAGATGGCCCTCACCCAGAACCTCACCCAGACCGCCGAATTCGTGGCGAGCGTGCTCGGGCCCCGCCTCGTCGCGGACACCGGCGAATGGGGCACCTACGCGTGGTCGCAGTTCGTGCTGGGCACCCCCGGCATGCGCATCGCCGGCGGCACCGACGAGGTGCTGCGCAACATCGTGGGCGAGCGCGTGCTCGGACTGCCCAAGGACCCGGGCATCGACGCCACGACGGCCTTCAAGGACCTGAAGGTGGGCACCCAGGGCGGCTGACGACCGGCCGACGCGACGGCGGCCGGGACTGGTCGATCAGGCGCGCCGGGCCCGGACCTGGACGACGTCCTTGACGGACTTGACCGCCTTCGACTTGGCGGTGATCGTCACCGAGCGGACACTGTTGCGGGCGGTGCTCGTGGAGGCCGTCACCTTGACCTTGATGTCGACGTGGCCGCCCGGAGGGACGTCGGCCACCGTATAGGACCCCGCCACGACCAGGCTGGTGATGTCCGTCATGCCGCGGAAATAGCGCACCGCGTAGCCGGCGGCCCCGGAGGCGACCCCCTTCAGCTTCAACGAGTCGGTGCCGGGCCGGTCGTTCTCGATCCGCACGAAGAACGTCACGCTGCCACCGCGGGTGACCGGACGCTCGAGCACCTGGGTGTTGCCGGCCATCGACGACGAGTACACGCCGTCGAACTGGAACGGGCCCTGCGGCGCGATCCCCACCTGGGCATCCGGCCGAGGCACGCCGGCGATGACCGAGACTGCGGCGGTCCTGGGGCTTTCGCCCTCGGCGTTGACCGCGGCCACCTGGTACCGGTAGGTCCTCCCGTCGGCGAGGCCGGTGTCGGTGAACGACGGTGCCCTGGTGGTGACCGTGGCCGCGGCGTTGGGGTCGCGCGTGGGCGACGAGGCGGTCGGCACGACCAGGGTGTCGTTGCGGTACACCCGGTAGCCCAATATCGGCGAGCCGCCGTCGGACTGCGGCGCCCCCCAGGTGAGGGCCACCGACGAGCTCCCCGGGACCCCCGTCACCGGTCCCGGCGGAGCGGGCGGTTGGGACGCCCCCGGCGCGGTCTCGAGCCAGCTGCTGTCGGCCGAGTTCCAATTGCGCGCCAGGTAGCTCCCCGCGGGCGGGGCCGTCGAGAAGTAGTCGTCGTTCCGGCAGTCGAGGAGCAGCTCCTCGGAGGAGCTGGGGCAGGGACGGGGTGAGATGAGTGACGAACCCGGTCCATCCACGTAGCACATGATGTCGTAATCGTCCCGACAGTGGCCGTAGATGGTGGCGTGCGGCGCAGTGGGCTGCACCGCCCCGAGGGTGTGCATGAGCTCATGGGCCTCGACCTTGCCCCGCACGGAGTCGAAGACCGGGAACAGGCAGGTGTCGTCGACCCGGGTGTAGCCGCCGAACCGATCGTTGAAGTTGGCGTTCGTCCCCGAGCCGGGGGTCGGCTTCGAGTCGATGTACAGCGTGCCGACCCCCGAACACCTGCCGTCGGTGATGGTGGTCCTGGTCCCGGTGTCGACCCACACCAGGTACTTGCGGTCCTGGCGGGTGTACCCCCGGCTCTTCAGCTCGTCGATGAGGTTGACGGCGGTGCCGGCGAAGTTGACCATCGCTAGTGCCGCCGACGGCACTTGGACCGCGGTGATGGTCAGGTCGCACGCCGCGTTCGTCAGCCATCGCACGAAGCGCCGGCCGCCGGTCTGTCGCGCGCTGGCGTCGTAGATCGCGTCGATGGCGGCGGCGCGGTCCTCGATCCAGGGCCGGAAGGTGTTGATGCGGTTCGACGAGGAATAGGCGTAGAGCAGCTGCACCCGGTTGCCACCGCTGCCGTCGCCGTAGCACTGGATGCCCGTGGCCGCCTCCGGCGTGATCCCCGCCTCGGCGCTCAGCATCTCGGGGGTCACGGCCGGGTCCGGGCCGTGGGTGCACATCGGCGGGGCGCCGTCGACGGCCGGCGGGATCGCCACGAGGTCGCCGGGGCAGGCCGCCTCGGCGGCCTCGGGGCTCAGCGGCGCCGGGGCGCGAGCGTCCGGCGCGGCTCCCACGGTCGTCGCCGACGCGAGCAGGGCTGCGACGAGGCCCGCCACCACCAGTGCCGCCCCCCATCGTCGGCTCCCTGCCACCATCATGCGCGCTCCCGCCGCCCCTGCGACCGCCCACCGTCGGTCCGTGGACAAAATCGTACACTGACCCATCGGCCGGATCCCGGTGGTATTCAGGGAAGTCCGAGAAAAGGGGCCGTTCGCACTAGTCGCCGTCCCCCGCCGGCGGGAACAGCCGCAACTGGGCCTCGGGCGGCCGGGTGCGGGGGCAGCCCGTCCACGGCAGGTGGTCCATGAACACCCAACTGCGGCGGTGGATCGCGGTCGGCCCGTACCACTGGAGCGCGGCCTTGTGACGCGGGCACGGGTACCCCTTGTTGAACTCGAAGTCGAAGCCGGGGTAGTTCGGCGCCTCGGCCCGCATGATCCGGTCGCGCGTCACCTTGGCCAGGATCGAGGCCGCGGAGATCGACAGGCACGTGGCGTCGCCCTTGACGATGCGTCGCGTGCACCCTCCACCGACGAAGTCCCAGTTGCCGTCGATCAGCACCTGGTCGGGCTCGCCGAGGCCGAGCCCCTCGATGGCCCGGCGGGCGGCGAGCTTCTGGGCCGCGGACATCCCCAGCGCGTCGCACTCCTCCTGGCTGGCGTGGCCCACCGACCAGGCCACGCACCACTCGGCGACCCGGTCGAACAGCGCCTCGCGCTCCGGCTCGGTCAACAGCTTCGAGTCGCGCACCTTGTACACCCGACGGTCCCGGGGCAGCACCGCGGCGCCGATGCTGAGCGGTCCCGCCCACGCGCCGCGGCCGACCTCGTCGACCCCCACGACCACCTCGTGACCGGACTCCCAGAGCGAGCGCTCGACCGCGAGCCCGGGCGGCCTGGCCTTCAGGGCCTTGCGCAGCGTCGGTGCGGTGGGCACCGCGCCATCATGGCGCGGCGGCGTCTCACCCCGAAACCACCGACCGGCCGGGGCACGGCCTGCGATGATCGCCTCGTGGCCCCCGACCCCGACCCCGACCCCGACCCGGACACCGCCGCCGAGGTCGACGAGCAGCACGACGACCGGCGTCAGGACGCCGTCGTGCACCGCTACCGGGCGCGGGTCGCCTGGTCCGGTTCCACCGCCGAGGGCTACGAGGCCTACGACCGCGCGCACTCGGCCTCGGCACCGCCCGCCGACGCGGCACTCCGCCTCGCCTCGGACCCCGCGTTCCGCGGTGACCCCGCCCTGCTCAACCCCGAGCAGCTCGTCGTGCTCGCCGCGTCGTCGTGCCAGCTGCTGTCGTTCCTCGCGGTCGCCGCCCGTGCCCGGCTCGACGTGCGGTCCTACGAGGACGACGCCCAGGCCGAGATGCCCGAGGACGACCGCCCGGTGCGGCTCACCACGATCGTGCTGCGGCCACGGGTGGTCCTGGGCCCCGGCCCGACCGTCGAGCGCGTCCGGCACCTGCTCGAGGTCGCCCACCGCGAGTGCTTCATCGCCAACTCGCTGCGCACCGAGGTGCGGATCGAGGCGGACATCACCGTCGAGGAACGCTGACGGCTCCCGTCGACCCGAGCGAGTCGGTGGGCGACAGGCTCCCGGAAGACGAAGTTCTCATCGCCTTTACCTCGTCTTGACCGTCTCGGTGCTTTCGTCCGGTATCCCTTGCGTCAGCTTCCCGTCCCGTCCGACAATGGCGGGCGGGGAGTGGGCGACGACCGAGCCAGACGACCATCCGGAGACGGGATGAGCACCATCACCCACGAACCGATCACCCCGACCCCCACCCGCCCCGAGGCCGCCCCCGCCGACATGTCGAGCACACCGCTGTTCCCCGTCGGCACCCGGGTCGAGGTGCGCCGCCGCTTCGACCAGCACTGGGCGAAAGGCTTCGAGGTCGCCTCGCACGGCGACGACGGCTATCGCCTGAAGCGCCTGTCCGACGGCGAGGTGCTGCCGGTGCCGTTCGAGGAAGCGGCCCTGCGCAAGGAGCGCAAGAAGTCCACCTGGTGGTACTGATCCCGCCCGGTGCTCAGGGCGCGTGGCTCCTCGCGCTCAGGTGAGGCCCTCGCCCATGGCCTCGATGTAGTCGTCCACCTCGAGGGCCTTGTAGGTCGTGGTCTTGAGGGTGCCGCGGGCGGCGAGGGTCGTGGCCACCCGGGCCATGGCCGCGTCGTCGGGCGCCTCGAGGATGGTGACGAAGTCGTACTGGCCGAACAGGGCGTACTGGTGCAGCACCTTGACACCCATGGCCTCGACGTCGTGGTTGACCTCGCGGAGACGCTTGGGGTTCTCGCGCAGAGTGGCGAAGCCGTCAGGCCCGATGGTGGAGAGCATCACGAACTTGGGCATGGCCTGACGGTAACCGAACGGGGACCGCGGGCTACAGGCCCCGGCCGGCGAGGAAGGCGTCCACCCGTCGCCACGCCTCCGGCGCCCAGGCGTCGTCGTCGACGGCGTCCGCGTCGAGCTCCGCCTCCAGCGCCCGGGCCGCGTCCCGGTGCTCGTCGGTGAGCGCGGCGAAGCGCTCCCACGCCGGCGGCTCGCCCAGGGGGCGGCCCACCCACAGCGGCACGTAGACCGAGCGGCAGGGCCGACCGAGCAGGAACCAGCCCCTCGGACGCTCGCCGCCGAGCAGCGTGATCATGGACGCCGTGGTCGCGTCCGCTGCGGACGAGTGCATGCACACCGAGTAGCCGTCGTTGCCCACGTGGCTGCGCAGGTGGGCCTTGGTGGCGGCCACGTCGCCGGGCGCCGCGGCCAGGAGGTCCTGGCTGGCCTCCAGGCGAGGGTCGACGAAGCGCTCGATGAGCCCCCCCGTGTCGGGGTGCAGGCGGGCGTGGAACGCGGGGATGGTGAGGCGGTTGGAGATGGCCCGGGTGTCACGCACGGTCTCGGTGGCCCACTCCCGCTCGGACGTCTCGAGCACGATCGCCGAGTCCGCGTCCGCGACGAGGAACGACGACCAGTAGGCCTGGCCCTCGTCCGGATGGCAGTGGCCGCCCTGGCCGTGGCGTTCGAGGAGGTCGATCATGACCGCCACCGCCTCCTCGGCGGTGGTCCCCCGTTCGAGGCCGAGGCGCACGAGGTCCATGCCGATGAGCGCGGCGGGCGCCGGCCCGGCGTCGACGGTGGTCCACACCGCCTCGTTGCCGACGGCCACGCCCGCCTCGTTGACCCCGTGCTCGAAGCCCCAGATCCACGAGGGGCGCGAGCCGAGCACCCCGACGGTCGGCCGCCCAGGGCCGTCGATGGTCAGGTAGGTCGTGCGGGTCTCGTCCTCCGTGCGAGGCGGGTGCCACTCGAGCGGCTGGGCCTCGGTGGGCGGTCGGTCCGAGTTCTTGGCCAGGAGCGTGCGGTGGGCGGCGCTGGCCGGGGCGAGGGCGCACAGGGTGTCGCACATGCCCGCGACGGTACGCCCCCGACGCTCGGGGGCGCGCCGGGTGCCGGACCCGGTCCGCGCCCGCGCCGGCGGCCGGGTGCACCCGGACCTGGCTCGCGCCTCCGGGCGTCCGTGCCCTCCCCCGCCGCCAGAGCGGTCGCTCGGGTCGCGCCGTACGATCGCTGCCGTGCCGCCCCGCCGCGTGACGATCGTCCCCCACACCCACTGGGACCGCGAGTGGTACTCGCCGTTCCAGACTTTCCGCTTGCGCCTGGTCGACCTGCTCGACGAGCTGCTCCCCCGCCTCGAGGCCGACCCCGGCTACGCCCACTTCCTGCTCGACGGGCAGATGGCGGTGGTCGACGACTACCTGGCCGTGCGTCCCGAGGCCGAGGAGCGCCTGCGCCACCTGGCCCTGTCCGGGCGGCTGGCCATGGGGCCCTGGTACATCCTCATGGACGAGTTCCTCGTCTCCGGCGAGACCATCATCCGCGACCTCGAGAAGGGCCTCGACCGGGCGGCGTCGTTCGGCGGCGCCATGGACGTGGGCTACCTGCCCGACATGTTCGGCCACGTGGCCCAGATGCCCCAGATCCTGCGCCAGTTCGGCCTCGGGCACGCCGTGGTGTGGCGGGGCATGCCGTCGGCCCTCGACCGCAGCGCCTTCTGGTGGGAGGCGCCCGACGGCTCGACCGTGCGGGCCGAATACCTGCCGGAGGGCTACGGCAACGGCTCGGTGCTGCCCATGGAGGGCAAGGAGCTCGTCGCCCGCATCGACGCCTTCGTGGATCGCTACGGCCCGATGCTCGAGGGTGCGTCAACCGAGGGAGGCGGCGCCGGCGAGCCCGACCCCATCCTGTGGATGAACGGCACCGACCACCAGGTGCCGATGCCGTGGCTGGGCCACGTGGTCGACGAGGCCAACCGCGAGCAGGACCGTTTCGAGCTGCAGGTGGGCTCGCTGGCCGACCACCTCGCCGACGCCGTGACCGAGGGCCTGCCGACCTGGCGGGGCGAGCTGCGCTCGGGGGCGCACGCCAACTTGCTCATGGGCGTGGCGTCGAACCGCACTGACGTGCGTCGGGCCGCGGCAACCGCCGAGCGCGCGCTGGAGGCTCGCTGCGAGCCGCTGTGGTCGCTCTTCCAACCCGCCGAGCGCTGGCCGGCCACGCTGCTGGCCGAGGCGTGGGACCACGTGATCCACAACGCCGCCCACGACTCCATCTGCGCCTGCTCGGTCGACGAGGTCTGCGACGCGGTGCTGCACCGCTACGCCGAGGCGGTGGCCATCGGCGACGGCCTGGCCAAGCGGGCGGTCGACCGCTTCGCCATGACCCTCGCCCACGAGGGCTCGGTCGTGGTCAACCCCAGCGCCAGGACGCGGGGCGGCACGGTCGCGGTGGTCGTGGCCGGCGAGGAGGACGTGCCCGGCACGCAGCGACTCCGAGTCTGGGCCGCCGACGGCCACCTCGGCACCTTCCCCCGGGCCGAAGCGCTGCACATGGCGCCCCGGCTCATCGACGAGCTCGGCGCCCACGCCTTCACCATCAAGGCCACCGAGGACGGGGCCCTCGTGGTACTGACCGTCGACGACGCCTCCCGGGTGCCCGCCTCGTTCCCGGTGCGGGACCTGGCCGCGCTGCTGGCCGACCGGGGCGATGACGCCACCGTGGAGGTGCGCGTCCGCCAGGCGCCGAAGCAGCAGGTGCTGGCCCGGGTCGAGGCCGTGCCCGGCTACGGGTGGCAGGCCGTGGCGGTGCCGTCGCCACCGGCCCACCCGGTGGCGGTGGTCGACGGGGCGACGCTGGAGAACGGCCTGCTCACGGTCACGGTCGACGCCGCCGACGGCACGTTCTCGGTCGACGGCCACGCTGGCCTCGGCCGCCTCGTCGACGGCGGCGACGTCGGCGACACCTACAACTACTGCCCGCCGGCGGCCGACCGGGAGGTCGACGCCCCGGTGGCGGTGGCGGTCTCCGTCGTGGAGGAGGGCCCGGTGCGGGCCGCCCTCGACGTGGTGCGGTCGTACCGCTGGCCGGCGGCGGCAGTGGGGCTCGACGCCCGCACCGACGACGAGGTCGAGATCGCCGTCACCACCCGGGTGGAGCTGCACGCCGGCGAGGGCTTCGTGCGGGTCACCACCACGTTCGACAACCCCGCCCGCGACCACCGACTACGGACGTGGTTCCCCCTGCCCGAGCGCACGGCGACGTCACGGGCCGAGTGCGCCTTCGCCGTGGTCGAGCGGGGCCTCAGCGCCGAGGGCGGCGACTCCGAGCTCGGCCTGCCCACCTTCCCCTCCCGCCGTTTCGTCCAGGCCGGCGGCTTGACCGTCGCCCACGAGGGTCTGCTCGAGTACGAGCTCGTCGACCTCGACGGCGATCCCGCCGACCACGGCACCACCGCCGGCGCACTCGCAGTCACCCTCCTGCGCTGCACCGGCATGCTCTCCCAGGGCCCCATGCCCTACCGCCCCCTCCCCGCCGGCCCGTTGACCCCGATGGAGGGCAGCCAGCAGCGCGGCCCCCAGACCATGCGCTACGCCGTGGCCGTCGGCGACGTCGACCCCTACGCCCTGGTCGACGACGCCTTCCTGCCCCTGCTCGTCGGCCGGGCGAGAGGCGTCGGCGACGGCCCCGACACCGGCAGCCACCTCCGGGTGAGCGGCGCCCCCGTGAGCAGCCTCCGCCGCCACGACGGCCGCCTGGAGCTGAGAGTCTTCAACCCCGGCAACGAGGACGTGGAGGTCCGTGTCGAGGGCCGAGAAGGCTGGCAGCTCGACCTCAAAGGCACCCCGATCGCCCCCTTCACCGAAACGGTGGCCCTCCCCCCAGGAAGGATCACCACCCTCGCCCTCACCGACCCCTGACCTCCGTTCCGGTACACGAAACGCGACGTCAGACGTCCCGTTTCCGTCACCAGAAGGATCGAGGCGGGCGACGCGGTCAGCGCCGCCGGACCACCACCGACCCCCGCCCCGAGCTGAGGCGCTCACCGCCGCGACGGCCGGCCCGCGACGACCCCCACGCGCGAGACGACCGAGCGACAGGGAGCCCGACGGGGACGTCGGCGGAGCGACGATTTCGCCAAGCCCCCCTCGCCGAAGGCCCCACGGGACGGCGTCAGGAGCGAGCCGACGAGCCCCGGCGGGCGACCGGAAGAGTCGCCGGCGAGCGCTACTCGGGGTCCGCAGTGGGCAAGGCCGGCGTGTCGGTGGCCCCGAAGTGGTCTTCGATCCACTCCCGCCCCACTTCCCGCCGCAGGCGGGCCTTCTCGAGCAGGGAGTCGTGGTCGACGTCGCGTTCGCGCCGGAGGCGCCACAGACGGACCCGGCCGATGTCGCGGAGGGTGTGGCTCCGGAGCGAGCGGAGGTTGAGGCCCTCGACGTCGCGCAGGGCGTTGCGGACCTCCTCGGACACGACGACCGAGCCGGGGTAGGCGATGCCGACGATCCGGTTGGCCTTGTTGACCACGGGGCCGTAGACGTCGCCGTCCTGCTCGATCACCGAGCCGAGGGCCAGGCCCACCCGGACGTCGGAGAGCGCCTCGTCCTGGCGGA
>CAZYPY010000029.1:25350-27690 GCA_964649545.1 uncultured Microthrixaceae bacterium
ACCGAGCCGAGGGCCAGGCCCACCCGGACGTCGGAGAGCGCCTCGTCCTGGCGGAACACCTCGGCGAGGTCGAGTGCGATCGCCGCGGCGGCCAGGGGCTCGTCGACGATGAAGAGCACCTCGTCGCCGATCATCTTGACGACTCGACCGCCGTGGGCCGAGACCGTGTCGGTGGCGATGAGCTCGAAGCGGGCGACGAGGTGGGCGAGCTCGTCCTCGGGCACCTGCTGGCTCAGGGCGGTGTAGCCGACCAGGTCGGCGAAGCCCACGGTGGTGTGGCC
This sequence comes from uncultured Microthrixaceae bacterium, assembly GCA_964649545.1. GTDB lineage: Bacteria > Actinomycetota > Acidimicrobiia > Acidimicrobiales > DATDAH01 > JAEUJM01. Next base: position 25,632 of record CAZYPY010000029.1, read on the forward strand.
GCCACCGCTGTCCTTGACCTTGACCTTGAGCAGCTGACGGCGGGCCTCGTCCTGCAGGTGGCGCCGCCACACGTAGTCCATGATCCGCGGCATCACGTCGAGGATCAGCGCGGTGCGCTCGAGCAGCGGCGGCTCGACCTCCGCCGGGGTGACCGCCCCGGCTTCGAGCAGCTCGGCGGCCTCGGCGGCCTCCGTGGTGACCCGGACCGCGAGGGCGGCGATCTGGGCGTTGGCGATGCGCGACATCGACGAGCCGATCACCCGGGCCATCTGCAGGGCGAGCTCGGGCTCGACCACCCCGTCGGAGATCGTGGTGGCCGCGATGCGCATCATCTCGAGGTCGGTCTTGGTGAAGAGGTCCTCGCCGTCGGGCGGATCGGGGAAGCCGAGGGCGCGCCAGAAGTGGGCGACCTGCTCGACGGGCAGCCCCACGTGGTCGGCGACCTCCTCGGCGTCGAACCGGGGTGGGTCCTCGAGCACGAGGTGCTCGATGGCGAGCAGTGGCAGGGTGCCGTCTGCCTCGGCGGCGGCGATCTCCTCTTCGGGCACCTTCAGGCCCTGGAGGACCTCGCGGATCGGCTTGCGCCCGCTGCGGCCGAACCGGGACGCCATCATCAGGGCGCTCCCGTCACGAGAACGACCCCTCGACGGGCGGCACGCCGGCGGGCGCCGCCAGCAGCGCCTCCCCGCGGGGCTCGGTGCCGGACCACCCCGGATCGAGCCCCGGTGAGGTGAGGACCAGCCCGGTGGGCAGGTGGCGGCGCCCGGGGTCGAGGTCCCAGAGCAGGGCCGGGCGCTCACCGTGCCAGCGCACGGCACACGAGAGGTGGCCGAACCGGGTCGGCGCCTCGTGGACCTCGACCCCCTGGCCGAGCCAGGAGGCGGGGAATCCGGGCAGTAGGCGGACCGCCGGGCCACCGCCGGGGCCCGGGGTGTCGTCGACGACGCCTCGTCGCACCTGGGCCAGGAGCGCGACGTGATCCGGTGCCGACGCCGCCACCAGGTCCAACCGGTCGCCCTCGTCGGTCGCCGCCGCCTCGACCGGCACACGGGCGAGGAGCGCGGCCGCGGCCTCGGGCTGGCCGGCGGCATCCAGGAGGTCGGCCGTGGTCACGACGGCCGTGAACGCGCCCGGTTCGGCGAGTCGCGGGTCGTCCCGGAGGATGCGGTGCGCGGCCTTGGTGACGGGGCCGGCGAGCGCTTCGGCGATCTCGGTGCCGGCGAGACGGCCGAACGCGGCCAGTGCGCCGACGGCGGCGACCGTCGTGGCCGCCGCACCCGCACCGCGGTCGAAGCGGCCGTTCAGGCGCTGGCGTTCGACCAGCACGCGGGCGACGCGACGGGCCTCGTCGGCGAACCCCTGCTGGGTGAGCGCCGCCACGAGACCCGCCAGCGACGGGGTCGTGGCGTCGTCCAGGGGGCCGGCGGCCACGAGCAGGAGCTGGGCCCGGGCCTGGTCGACGGCCTGGCCGAGCGCCTCGTCGGGAAGGCGGACGGTCAGGCCGCGGTCGAGCTGCGCGCGCCAGCCACGCGCCACCTGCTCCGCGGCGGGCGGATCCGCGATCGCCACCGTGGCGGTCGCGCCGCTCCCCTCCCCGCCGCGGCGGCGCCCCGCGCGGGCTCCGACGGCGAGGGTCACCCGCACGGTGGCGGTGTGGGCGAGCGGCACGAGCGTTGCGACGACCCGGCCCCGTATCGGCTCGCCCACCTCCGCGGCGCCGCCGGACAGGACCACGTCGCGCACCTCGTCGACCGACGCACCGGCCGCGACCCGCGACGCCGGCCGGGGGAGGCGCAGCGTCGCCTCGCCGTCGACGGTGACCGACGCACCGTCGACCACGACCTCGTCCCGACCGCTCAGCACCAGGGCGAGCGCGAAGGGAAGGGTGCTCTCGTTCGCGATCTCGAGGGCGACCAGGTCGTCGGAGAGGCCGCCGAGGCGGGCGCCGTAGGCACGGGCCACGGCATCGCCGGTCGGGACGCGCATCGCGGTCTCGACCACCGGCATGGCGTCGACGAGCCGCTGGCGCACGGCCGCCTCCTCCGCGGGGACGTGCCA
>CAZYPY010000030.1:0-23613 GCA_964649545.1 uncultured Microthrixaceae bacterium
CCGTGACGATGTTCAGCACGCCGGGAGGCAGGTCGGTGTGCTCCTCGGCGAGGCGCCCCAGCACCAGCGCCGACCACGGCGTGGATGGCGCGGCCTTGAGCACCACCGTGTTGCCCGCGGCGAGGGCCGGGCCGAGCTTGGCCAGGTTGAGCTGGTGAGGGAAATTCCAGGCGGTGATGGCGCCGACGACGCCGACGGGCTCCTTCTCGATCCACCGGTGTGACGGGATGCCCATCGGCGAGGCGTCACCGAGGTCCTCGCTCCACTCGTACGACTCGGCCAGGTCGGCGTAGTACGGCAGGAACTCGAGCGGGACGTCGAGCTGGGGGCCGTGGGTGAGCGCCACCGGTGTCCCGACCTCGGCCACGGTCATGGCCCGGATCTCCTCCTGGTGGTCCACGAGGGCCTGGTGGAGCTGACGCAGACAGCGGACCCGCAGGGCCAGGTCGGTGGCCCAGCCGGTCTCGTCGAAAGCCCGGCGAGCCGACGCGATGGCCCGGTCGAAGTCCGCGGGAGAGGCGTCGGCGGCGACCCCGAGCACCTCCTCGGTGGCCGGGTTCACGTCGTCGTAGGTCGCCCCACCCTCAGCCGGCGTGCGCCGGCCGTCGATGAACAGTTCGGTCTCGTGGAAAAGCTCCCCCATGGGGCCACGTTACGGGATGGGCGCCAGGCCCGGTGCCGACCGGGCGCGGGTGTCGACCCGCCAGGACGCGACCGCCGAGACGATCGCGAGGCCGGCCAGCATCAACCACAACCCGTCGAACGACGACGGGTCGCCGGTGGTGGCACCGCCGACGAGCGCGACGGCGATGGCCACGCCGAGGGTGCCCGCCACCCGGCTGTTCGTCTGGGTGGTCGCGGCGGCGATGCCGAACTTGGTCGCGGTGATGCTGTGCACGGCGCCGCTCTGGAACGAGGGGAACACCGCGCCGATGCCGGCGCCCATCAGCACGAGGGCCAGCACCCAGACCGCGAAGGTGTCGCGCCCGCCGACCCCGACGGCCAACAGGAGGCTGCCCGCGGCGAAGACGAGCGCGCCGGGGACCATGACCAAGCGATGGCCGAGACGGTCGGCGTACCGACCGCCGGCGACCGACACCGTCGCCGCCGTGAGCTGGGCCGGGATCACGTACAGGCCCGCGCTCGCGTGGGGCTCGTCCCACGCGTCGGTGACGAAGAGCACGAGGCCGAAGAACATGGCGAAGAAGGCCGCGGAGAACGTGAACGCGACCAGGTTCGACGCCCGGAACAGCGGGTCGGCCAGCAGCTCGAGGTCGAGGACGGGGTCGGGCTGGCGTCGCGAACGGGCGACGAGCGCGACGCCGGCGAGCACCGCGGCCAACCCGGCGGCGACGACGACGGGGTCACCCCAGCCCCGCTCCGGGCCCTGCGTGATGGCCAGCGCCAGGGATGCGACCGTCACCGCGAGCAACCCCGACCCCACGAGGTCGGTCAGGCGCGCCGTGTGGTCGCGCGACTCGGAGAACACGCGGGCGCCGCCCACCCACGCGACGGCGGCCAGCGGGACGTTCACGAGCAGCACCCACCGCCAGCCGCCGGCGGCGAGCAGGCCCGAGCCGATCGCAGGACCCGCCACCGTGGCCACGCCGCCGACGCCACCCCAGACCCCGATCGCGGTGCCTCGGCGGTCGGCGGGGAACTCGCTCAGGATCACGCCCATCGAGGCGGGGAGCACCAGTGCGCCGCCGACCGCCTGGCCGGCCCGGGCGGCGATGAGCCACAGCGGGCCGGGGGCGAGGCCCGACGCGAGGGCGCCGGTGCCGAACACGGCGAGCCCGATCAGGAACAGTCGGCGCCGGCCGAACCGGTCGGCGAGTCGGCCGCTCGGTATCAGCAGCGCCGCGAGCACGATGCTGTAGACGGTGACGACCCACGAGAGGAGGGCGGGCGACGTGGCGGGGAAGGCGTCGGTGATGGCCGGGTAGGCCACGAACAGCATCGAGAGGTCGAGGGCGCCGGCGAACCCGGCAACGGCGGCCACGGCCAGCACCGTCCACGCTCGGGACGGGATAGGGACGGCGCCCCGAGCAGTGGCGGGGTCAGCCAGTCGTGCGCACCGCGACTCGGATGACGGCCTCGTCGGCCCAGCCGAGCTCGTCACGAGCGGGTTGGACGATGCTGCGGTACTCGACCTGGTCCCACGTCAGGCGGCGGTCGACGAGGTCGTCGGCCATGGTCGTGTCGTCGCTTCGGGGTGGGCCCAGCCGTTCGATCAGGGTGGGCAGCAGCTCGTCGGCCTGGAGGCCGACGAGCTCGTCGACGGTGAGATCGAGCGCGGCCGCGGCGCTCGGTGAGCAGCGGGTGACGACCCCGTCGGCGTCCACGGCGATGACGTTGTCGTAGGCCTCGGGCCCGTAGGGCTCGAGGATGCGCCGCGCGACGTCCTCGTCGATCGGATCGCCCATGCGGGCGAAGCCCAGGATGGGCGGCTCGGGCTTGTCCCCCTCGAGCGGCTGGCGGTCGGTCGCCAGCCAGTTCTCCAGTCGGTGGATCTGATCGAGCAGGGCCGGCCCGTTGCGCACCAGGCGGTCGCCGAACTGCTCGTACTGCCGGCTGAAGAGGGCGAGGACGTCGTGGAGCTGGCTGCGATCGAGTCGTTCGAGGGCGAAGTCGGGCGGATAGGTCACCACGGTGACGGTGACCGGCATGTCGCGGTCCTCCGCGAACAGCAGGAGGTCGGCGAGCTCGTGGTAGTTCTGCGGCATGAGGCAGTGCATGATGCGGGTCTCGGTCCCGCGCTGGTTGGCGTAGGCCCGGAACCGGTCGAGGTTCGTCATGATGAGGTCGTGATCCGCACGCTCGCGGATGGCCTCGAAGGTCTCCTTGGTGTGGGCGTCGAGGGAGATGTGGGGCCACACCTCGAGCTCGTCGAGGACCCGCTCCACCCGGGCGTTCCACTGGGTGCCGTTGGTCGTGATCTTCACCGGCATCTCGGGGGCGAGCTCCGCGATCAGGTCCCACGCCCGGTAGTTCTCCGCCCCCATGAACGGCTCGCCGCCGGCGAAGCTCGCCTCGTTCAGGTGCGGGATGAACTCGCGCAGATCGTCGAAGAACTGGTCGTCCCACACCTTGGGCAGGGGCGGGAGCTTCTCGCGGTGGAGGCGGATGGTCGACGAGAGCCCGCCGTGGCACATGTGGCAGGCGAGGTTGCACGAGTTGCTCAGGTTGAACTCGATGCGGCGGGGGAAGGTGGGCACGCCCTCGTCGTCGAGGGGCCCGCCCTGGTCTCGGAGGTGGTCGTAGACCTCGGCGTAGGTCCTCATGCCGCCGTCGGCGCGCCAGGCGCAGTGACCACATCCGGCGGAGTAGTCGTGCGCCCGGATCTTGGCCCGCAGCACCGCCTGGCGCGCCCCACCCCAGATCTCGGGGAGTCGCTGGGTCGTGATGTTGCCGAGGGGGTACGCGTCGTTGACGCAGCAGGCCCGCACGTCGCCGTCGGTGTTCAGGTACAGGTTGGAGAACGGCGCGAAGCACGGGGTGTCGATGGTCGGTGGGTGGGAGGCGAGCCCAGGGTCGCGCTGGCCCCGCAGCCGCACCGGTACGGCCCGCAGCACCCTGGTGGTCAGCCTCGACACGGCCCAGACCCTAGTGCCCTCGGCCCGGTCGTCGACCTGGCGCCCGCGGCCGGCGTCCGCCCCACCAGGCGCCGGCGCCCACCTGGCTACCGTGTCGCACGATGCCGATCCACTACGAGCTCGGCGACGACCACGTCGCCCTCATCACCATCGACCGGCCCGAGGCGCGCAACGCGCTCGACATGTACCACTTCCGGGACCTGGCCGCGGCGTGGCGGCGGTTCAAGGACGAGGAGGCGGCGTGGGTGGCCATCGTCACCGGGGTGGGTGACGCGTTCATGGCCGGCGCGGACCTCAAGACCTACATCCCCCAGATCACCGAGCTGCACTCGAAGATCTCGACCGGTGAGGTCACCGAGATCGACGGGTGCCGCCTCAGCGACGGCACCCGGGCGGTGCTGCGCAACGCCAAGATCTACAAGCCGATCATCGCCGCAGTGGGCGGACCCTGCGTGGCCGGGGGCATGGAGATGCTCGGCGGGGTCGACCTGCGCATCGCCACCCCCAACGCCACCTTCGGGGTGATGGAACCGAAGCGGGGCCTGTTCGCCGGCGGGGGCACGACCGTACGCCTGCCCCGCCAGCTCGCGTTCCCCGCGGCCATGGAGTTCCTGCTCACGGCGGAGGCCTTCCCGGCCCAGCGGGCGCTGGAGGTCGGCCTCATCAACGAGATCGTCGAGCCCGACGCGCTGCTCGACCGGGCGCGGGACTGGGCCCATCGCATCACCGCCAACGCGCCGCTGGCCGTGCAGGCCACCAAGGAGAGCGTGCTGCGGGGCCTGGCCCTCGACCTGGAGGCGGCGTACGCGGTGGAGGAGGAACTGAGCGGCGTGGTGTTCGCGTCCGACGACGCCAAGGAGGGCCCGAGGGCCTTCGCCGAGAAGCGCCCGCCCCGCTGGACCGGGCGCTGAGGCGGGGAGACGAGCCGGCGGTGAGCGCCCCCGATCCCCGGTCGACCTGTCTCATCGGCGTCGCCCAGTCCGTGGTGCGCCGCGAGGACGGCGAGTCGCCCGAACCGCTCGCCGTGTGGGAACAGGTCGTCCGCGACGCCGCCGTCGACAGCGGTGGGCGCGGCGTGCTCGAGGCGATCGACAGCTTCAACGTGGTGCACTGCCAAAGCTGGCAGTACGACGATCCTGCGGCCCGGCTGGCCGAGCGTCTCGGGGTCGAGGGCCGCCACGGGCACTACTCCGGCATGGGGGGCACCACACCTCAGCTCCTCGTGCAGCACCTCGCCGACGTCATCGCCTCGGATGACATCGACGTCGGTGTCGTCGTGGGGGCGGAGGCGTTGGCCACCAAGCGCCGACTGAAGAAGCAGGGCCGCAGGCCCGAGTGGAGCCATCCGGCGGTCGACCGCAACCCGTTCCCGTTCGAGGATCCCTTCCATCCCGCGGAGATGGCCCACCAGGTGTTCCAGGCGTGGCTCACGTTCCCCGTCTGGGACATCGCTCGACGGGCCCGTCTCGGGGTGGCGCCCGACGACTACTCCCGCGCCATCGGCGAGCTGATGGCGCCCCTGAGCGAGGTGGCCGCGACCAACCCCTACGCCTGGTTCCCCGAGGCGCACACTGCCGTCGCGCTCGCCACGCCGACCCCCGACAACCGGCTGGTGGGGTACCCGTACACCAAGCGCGAGGTCGCGGTCATGGACGTCGACCAGGGTGCCGCGGTGATCGTGGCCAGCCACGCGAAGGCCGACGAGCTCGGCGTGCCGCCCGAGCGCCGGGTGTACCTACGAGGCTGGTGCTACGCGGCCGATCCGCTGTACCTCGCCGAGCGCGACGACCTCTGGCGGTCGGTGGCCATGGCCGCCGCCGGCGCCGAGGCCATGAGGGTGGCCGGCGTCGGCGTCGACGACGTGGCCCACCTCGACCTCTACTCGTGCTTCGCCAGTTCGCTGCACTTCGCCGCTGACGCGCTCGGCATCACTCTGGGCGCCGACCGCGTGCCGACGGTGACCGGCGGTCTCCCCTTCGCCGGCGGCCCCGGGAGCAACTACGTCACGCACTCGCTCGCGGCGATGGCGGGAGTGCTCCGGGAGGATCCCGGCTCGTTCGGCATGGTGTCGGGCGTCGGCATGCACATGACGAAGCACGCGTTCGGCGTCTACTCCACCACGCCCGGGCCGCTCGAATGGCCCGACGAATCGGCGGTGCAGGCCCGTGTCGAGGCGGAGCCGACCCGTACGATCCGCGACGAGGCCGTCGGCGTCGGCACGGTGGCCGCCTACACCGTCGCCCACGGCCGCGATGGCGCCCCCGAGTGGGGGCTCGTCCTCGTCGACCTCCCCGAGGGCGACCGCGCCTACGCCCGGGTCGACGACGCCGGGCTGCTCGCGGAGATGGAGGTCACCGAATGGGTCGGTGCCGGCGTCGACCTCGTGTCCTCCGACGGGGTGAACACCGTCCGACCCTGAGCCCAGGGCCGGACGGCGCCCCCCGCAACTCAGGAGATCTCGGCGTCGCCGGGCTCGTGGTGCCCGGACAGCAGGCGGTGCAGTCCGGCACCGATGAGCGCGCCCACGATCGGGAAGACCCAGAAGAACCACAGCTGGGTGAGCCACTCGCCACCCACGAACAGGGCCGGGCCCGTCGAGCGGGCGGGGTTCACCGACGTGTTGGTCACCGGGATGGTGACCAGGTGGATGAGGGCCAGGCTGAGGCCGATGCCGAGGGGGGCGAAGCCCGCCGGGGCCCTCCGGTCGGTCACGCCCAGGATCACCCACAGGAAGACGGCGGTGAAGACGACCTCGGTGACGAGGCCCGCGGTCATCGAGAAGCCACCGGGGGAGCCGTCCGTGCCGAAGCCGTTCGCGGCGAGGAAGTTGCCGTCGGTGGAGAAGTCCGGCCCGCCGTCGGCGATGAGGTACAGCAGGGCGGCGGCGGCGATCGCGCCGACGACCTGCACCACGACGTAGGGCAGGACCTTGCGGCCCTCGAACCGCTGCGCGGCCCAGAGCCCGACCGTCACTGCAGGGTTGAAGTGGCCGCCGGAGAGGTGACCGAGCGCGTAGGCGCCGGTCACGACGGTGAGCCCGAAGGCCAGCGAGACGCCGAGCAGGCCGATGCCGAGCCCGTCGCCGAACTTGGCGGCGAGCACCGCGCTGCCGCAGCCGCCCAACACCAACCAGAACGTCCCCAGCGCCTCGGCGCCGAGCGCCCGTGCATCGCCCATGACTCTCCCCTTCTCGTCGGGTACCCCCGCGACCGTAGTCATCGAGCGACACCTGGGGGTCGACCCGGCGCCGTCGAGATCGGACTACCGTCGCCCCGTCCCGCCGACGCCGAGGGAGCACCCATGAGCGACGACCCCACCCAGCCGGGCAACTCCGTCTTCGGGGACCCGGGTGGCCCGCCGACCCAGCCCGCCGGCACCCCCGCCGCCGGCGGCGCGCCGACCGGCGGCGGCGCCCCGGTCGACCCGACCCAGGTGGGCGGGGCGGTGACCCCGCCGGCGGGCACGGAGGCCGTGCACTACGACGTCCCGCCGCAACCCCCGCTGCCTCCCGAAGGCGGTCCGCCCGGTGGCCCCGGCGGGCCGGGCGGCCCCTACGGCGAGGGTGAGGAGGAGCCACCGTGGTACCAGCGCACGTCGGTGATCGTCGCGATCGTCATCGTGCTGGTGCTCCTCATCGCGCTGGCGGTCGCGGTCTTCGCCTCCGGCGGGGACGACGACTCACCGACGACCACCACGTCGTCCACCTCGTCGACCACGTCCAGCACCACGTCGTCGACGACGACCTCCACGACGTTGGCGCCCACGACCACGACGGCGGCGCCGACCACCACGACGGCGGCGCCGACGACCACCACGAGTACCTCCACGACCTCGACGTCGACCACGACGACGACGCTGGCCCCGTAGCGCCCAGACGCCGAACGAGGCCCCCTTCCCGTGAGGAGGGGGCCTCGTCGCGTGCGCTCGCCGTCGGTAGGTCCGTCCGGTCCGTCCGGTCCGGGCGGACCGCCGGACGGCGGTCAGGCTCCCACGTCAGACGCGGGCAGGGGCGCCGTCGGGGTCGTTCGGCCGCGGCGGCGTGGGGACGTACTCGACGACCCGGTCCGGCTTGGCGAGGCCCTTCGACACCCACGCGTGCTTGCGGCTGTCAGCCCAGACCAGCATCGGGGGCAGCACCACCAGGGCGCTGAAGAGGGCGACGGCCACGTTCATGGCCACGAGGATGCCGAAGTCCCGCAGCAGCGGCAGCGACGACGTGGCGATGACGGCCACGCCGGCGACGGCGGTCATGGCCGACACGATGAAGGCCCGTCCGGTCCGGCCCGCGGCGGTGTCCACGGCCTCGCGGGGCGTCGCACCGCGTTCTCGCTCCTCCACGAAGCGCAGCAGGATCAGCGACGTGAACTCGGTGCACGCCGCGATCACCAGGGGCCCGCCGATGGCGGTCATGGGGCTCAGCTTCAGGTCGAACGCCCAGGCCACCAGTGAGGCGGCGCCGACGGCGATCAGCACGGGGACGAGCGACAGCAGCGATCGCACGATGCTGCGCATCCGGATCGCGAGGAAGAGGAACACGAAGAGCAGGGCCAGGTAGGTCAGCTCGACGCGGTTGGCCTCGAGGTTCTCGAGCAGGCCGACGCCGACCACGGCGAGGCCGGACGGGGTGGCCTCGATGCCGGCGGGCGGGTCGACGGTCGCCTCGATCTCGTCGACGACCTTGGCCCGCTCCTCGAGCGCGCTCGGACCCGTGCGGAAGATGAGGTTCATGGCGCCGCCGTCGGGCGACACGAGGGCCTGCTGGATGTCCGGTGGTGCGACCTCGTAGGCGGCGCGCACCTCCTCGCCCGTGGGTGCCACCGAACTGGCCCCCGGGACGACGAGCAGGTCGCTCACCGTGGCGACCATGCTCGACGAGGTGATGAGGTCGTCGGGGTACTCGGCGAGCTGGTCCTGGGTGAACTCGTGCAGGAACGTGACGTTCTCGTCGGTGAACACGTCGTCGCTCTGGATGAAGATGCCGAGCTCGCTGGAGCTGCCCACCTCGGTGTCGAGGGTGTCGATGTCCCGGATGACCTGCGTGTCCTGGTTGACCCACTTGATCGGATCGGTCTGCAGCGTCAGGTCGTCCTCCACCGCGATGCCGCCGAAGAAGATGGCGACCGAGGCGATGGCCAGGGGGATGGCCGACCACGCCGGAACCGAGCCCATCCACACCACGAGACGGCCCAAGGCGCCCTCACGGAAGTCACGGCCCTTGGTGGGGGACTTGAACTCGCGGATGCCGAGCGACGCGAGGGGCACGATGATCGAGCAGACGCAGATCACGGCGATGCCGACCGCCAGCAGCAAGCCGAAGTCGCGGATCATGGGCACCTTGGCGAACTGCAGGGCCGCGAACGCGAAGACCGCGTCGAAGGTGACCACGAGCAGGGCGGGGCACAGGTTGCGGGCGGTCTCCTGGATGGGGTGGCGCATGTGGTCGATGACCACCTCCTCCTCCACCCGGGCGTGCATCTGGATCGCGTAGTCGATGCCGATGCCCATCATCACGGGAAGGCCGGCGATGGTGACGATGGTGAGGGGGATGCCGAGGTAGCCGGCCGCACCGAACGCCCAGATGAGCCCGACGATGATGACGCCGAGGGGCAGCAGCCGCCACCGGACGTCGAAGAAGATGAGGAGGATCACGACCATGATCGCGGCGGCGATCGCCCCCAGCGTGAGCATGCCGCCGGTCAGGTAGTCGTTGATGTCCTGGAGCAGCACGGGGGCGCCGGTGGTGATCACGGTGGCGTTGTCCAGGTCGAGCTGGCCGGCGGCGTCCTTGGTGACGTCGGCCCCGGCGCCCTCCTCGTCGATGGAGGCGTTGCCGACCAGGCGGGTGACCATCTGCGCGTGGGTGTCGTCGGGGAAGAACGACCGCAGGGCGAGGCGGATCTCCCCCTCGTTGTCGCGCAGCAGGAAGTCGACGAACTCGGGGTTGTCGAGGTTGCGCTCGTCGGGAGGGATGGCGTTGATGCGCTCGAGGGTCTCGACGGCATCGGCCTGGCGGGCCGCCTGGCCGTCCTCGGTCGGGTCCTCGGTGGTCGCCCGCAGCAGCGCGCCGCCGGCGATGCTCTCGGTCACGTTGCCGCTGTCGCTCGCGACGAGCGCCTCGTTGAAGTTCATGACGTCGACCGGCGTGATCACCGTCTCGACGCTGTCGTCGGCGCGCAGCTCCTCGGCCACCGCCTCGAACTGGGCCCGGTTCTCCTCGGTGAACAGCTCGTCGATCGTGTGGCCCTCGTCCATGGTGACCAGGGTGAGCATCGCCTGGCCCCCGAACAGCTCCTGGTAGTCGACGCTGTCCTTGTAGACCTGGTCGCTCTTGTTGAAGTAGCTGTCCTGGCCGGTCTGGAACTCCAGCTGGGTGATGCCGAAGCCGAGGAACAGGGTCACGACCAGTCCGAGCACGGCCACCCACCGGGCGTGCTTGCCGAGCCAGACCGCCAGCCTCATCCAGAACCGCTGCATGGATCCCCGCCTTCCTGTCGTCCCCCGGGGTGCGACGGCGCACAGTAGCGGAGCGGTGCCGGAGGCGTTCACCTCCCGTTCAACCCCGTACGCTCGCCGCCATGGCGACCGACCTCGACCTCGCCGACGAGCTCGTCGGCACCATCCGCTCGTGGGTGCGCAAGGAGGTGCTCCCCGTCGCATCGGAGTACGAGCACGCCGACGCGTACCCCGAGCCGCTCGTCGCCCAGATGCGCGAGTTCGGGCTCTTCGGCGCCACCATCCCGGCCGAGCACGGCGGCCTCGACCTCGACGTGATGACCTACGCGCGCATCATCGAGGAGCTGGCCTACGGGTGGATGACGCTGTCGGGCGTCCTCAACACCCACATGATCGCCTCGAACCTCATCAAGCGGTTCGGCACCGACGAGCAGCGGGCGCGGTGGCTGCCTCGGCTCGCGTCCGGTGAGGTGCGGGCGGCGTTCTCGCTGAGCGAGCCCGACGCCGGCAGCGACACGCAGGCGTTGCGGGCCAGAGCCGAGCCCGACGGCGACGAGTACGTGGTCAACGGCACCAAGATGTGGGTGACGAACGGCGAGCGCTCGGGGATCGTCGCCTTGGCGGCGCGGACGCCGGAGGGCATCACCTGCTTCATCGTGGAGAAGGAGCCCGGCCCGTCGTTCGAGGGCATCGGCGTGAGCCGCCACATCGACAAGCTCGGCTACAAGGGCATCGAGACGGTGGAGATGACCTACACCGATCACCGGGTGCCCGCGGCGAACGTTCTCGGCGGCGAGGACGGCCTGGGGCGGGGTCTGCACTTCATCCTCAGCTCGCTCGAGCTCGGGCGCATCAACATCGCCGCCCGCGCCGTCGGGGTCGGCCGGGCCGCCTACGACGCCGCCTTCGCCTACGCCCAGGAGCGCGAGACCTTCGGCGTGCCCATCGCCAAGCACCAGGCCATCCAGTTCAAGCTCGCGGACATGGCCACCAAGCTGGAGGCGTCCCGCCTGCTGGTGAAGAGCGCCGCCGAGAAGTTCGACCGGGGCGAGCGCGCCGACGTCGAGGCGGGCATGGCCAAGCTGTTCGCGTCGGAGTCGGCCTTCGAGATCGCGACCGAGGCGCTCCGCGTGCACGGCGGCTATGGCTACACCACCGAGTTCCCGGTCGAGCGCTACTACCGCGACGCCCCGCTGATGATCATCGGGGAGGGGACGAACGAGATCCAGCGCATCGTCATCGCCCGCGGCCTGCTGAAGCGGGCCGAGGAGGCCGGCCTCGCCTAGCGAGGGCGCGTCGTCGCCGGTCGCTCAGAACGCGACGGCGGTGGCGAGGAGGCCCTCGGCGGGCACGCGGCCCGCCACGGTGCGGGCGAACTCGATCGCGTCGAGGTGTAGCGCCTCGGGCTCGCCCGCGCCGGTCGCGGTGAACGCGCCGCCCGCCGGGCCGTCGAGCACGAGGGTGAAGGGCCGGCCGTGGCGGCGCGCCCACTCGGCCACGACATCGGCGACGAGTCGCCCGTCGTGCTCCGCGGTCAGCTCGAAGTCGTGGCCCGTGGCCCGGGCGATGTCGACCCGGTGCATCCAGACGTCGCGGGTGTAGATCGTGTCGATGAGGTAGCCGAGGGTCCAGGTCTCGGTCCCGTAGGGCATCTCCACCGGCATCCTCGCCAGGGACCGCACGGGACCGGGCACCCGGGAGCGCCCCTTGACCGCCGGTGTCGTCAGGCGCTCCAGCTCGGCGAGGAGCGTGTCGGGGGTGGTGCCGGCCCGGTCGGCGACCTGCAGGGCGCTGAGCTCGTCGACCAGGGGGCCGTCACCTTTGCGGGACAGGCGCAGCTGGCGCAGGTTCTCGCGAAGGGAGGCGTTGCCGGCCATCGCGCCGACGACGTGGGCGACCATGGCGCGGACGTCCCACGCCGGGCAGTCGGTCGGCGCGGCCCAGTCGAGGGGCTCGAGCGCTCGGAGCAGGGTGCCGAAGCGCTCGTACTCGGTGGCGGCCAGGGCCATGGCCTCGCGGTGGCCGACGGTGGGGATCGTGCGGACGTCGATGGGGGTGGACGTGGTCATGGTGCGCTCCTGGCGGTGGGTCGGGCTGCGAGGACGTGGTCGAGGTACATGTCGATGGCGTCGTCGAGCAGGCGGGTCCAGCGATCGCCACCGGGGTCGTTGGCGATCTGCTGCGACGTGAGGCCGGTGACCAGTGCGGTCTGCAGGTCGAGGTGGGCCGGGTCGGTGATGCCCAGGGCGGCCGCGGCGTGGGCCAGGTGCTCCAGGACCCGGAGGGCCTCCGCGTACGACTCGGGGGAGGGCTCGAAGCCGGGCAGGGTGCGCTGGAACAGCAGCTGGTACCGAACGGGGTCGGCCACGCAGAACTCCACGAACGCCCGCGTGCCGGCCTTGAACGAGTCGCGGTCGACCGGCGTGCTCGTTCCGGGCCAGTCGACCTCGGCCAGCAGCGCCCGGTAGCCGTCGGCGAACATCGCGTCGTAGATGTCGTTCTTCGAGGCGAAGTAGCCGTAGAGCGACTGGGCCCGCATGCCGACCCGATCGCCGAGCGCCCGCAGCGAGAGTCCGGCGAGGCCCTCCTCGCGGGCGAGGGCCCACGCCGCCTCGAGGATCTCGGCGCGCGTGGCCGCCCGTCGCGCCTGGATCCTGGGACTGTTCGTAACTCCTGACACTGTTCGGAGAGTGACAGACGGGGCGGGGCCCGTCAAGGGCCGGCGAGCGTCCTACGCGCCGACGGTGGCGTCGTGGAGCTCGCGGAAGGCGGGCTCCACGCAGGCGGCCACGTCCCACACGTCGGGGACGAGCTCGTCGCACACCATGAACCCGAAGTCGACCGAGTCCCGGTAGCTCATGACGGTGACGTTCAGGCCGGCGCCCTCCATCACGGGGCCCATGGGGTACGCCGCCTTCAGCTCGGCGCCGGCGAAGTAGAGCGGGAACGGGGGGCCTGGCACGTTGGAGATGACGAGGTTGTGGATCGGCCGGTGGCGGTCGGCCAGGTTCATCGACGAGTACAGGCGCGAGGCCAGGGCGAACGTGTTGGGCGCGGCGAACTCGGTCCAGCCCTGGAGCATGTCGGCGCCGATGGCGTTGTGGTCCTCCTTGGCGCCCTTGGTGTTCTCGCTGATGACCGCGAGCCGCAGGGCCGGGTCGGCGATGTCCGAGGCGAGCGACGTGAACATGGCCGACACCGAATTCGCGCTCGGCCCCGACTTCTCGTCCTGGGCCACCGCCACGGGGCACACCGCGAGGAGCGGCCCGTCGGGGAGCGCGTCACGGGACTCGAGGTAGCGGCGCAACGTGCCGGAGCAGATGGCCAGCACGACGTCGTTCACGGTGGCGTCGGCGGCCCGCTTGATGGCCTTGATGTCCTCGAGGGGCACCCGGCTGAAGGCCACGTTGCGCTTGGCGGAGATCGACCCGTTCCACGGGGTGGCGGGCGCCGTGAGGGGGAGCGCGCCCGAGGGCCGGTCGGGGCTGTTGCGCGAGGCGATGAGCTGCGTCGCGGACGACACCGTCTTGCCGAGCAGCGGGACGATGTTCAGCCGCTGGCGCATACGGGAGGCCGCGGCGTGGGCCATGAGCTCCTGATCAGTGGGGATCTGCTCGGGCTCGATCGGGGTGGGGCCGTCGGGGCCCGCGGCATCGGGCTCGAGGTCGAACAGGTGGACCATGAACTGGGCGCCGGCGCTGCCGTCGACGCCGCAGTGGTGGACCTTCGCCACCAGGGCGACGTTGTCGTCGGCCAGGCCCTCGACGACCCACGCCTCCCACAGCGGCCGGGATCGGTCGAGGGGCGTGCTGGCGATCTGGCCGGCGACCCGGCCGAGCTCCTCGGGGCCGCCCGGCGCCGGCGCCCCGATGCGGCGGACGTGGTAGTCGAGGTCGAACTCGGGGTCGTTGACCCAGAGCGGGTGGTTGAGCCGGAACGGGACCTCGACGAGGCGCTGGTGGAACGGCGGGATCAGGTGCACGCGGTTGCCGATGAACTCCTTGACCTTCTCGAAGGAGTACCCGCCCGGCATGGTCGACGGGTCGAAGACCGCGGTCATGGCCACGTGCATGTGCAGTGTGGGCGTCTCGAGGTACAGGAAGGACGCGTCGAGTCCGGAGAGCCGTTGCACGCTGGCAGACTAGGGCCGTGTCGTGGCTCTTTCTGCTCGTGAGCGTGATCGGGTTCCTCTTCACCCTGAACGCCTTCCTCCCCACCAGCAACCGGGTGCTCCTGGTCCCCAGCTTCTTCGCCTCGTGGATGACGATCGAGCTCGCCGGCCACCACCTCGTCTGGCAGGCCGTCGCCACCCTGGTCTTCGTACGCCTCGGCGCCCTGGACGCCTGGCCCGGCTGGGTGGGCCTGGCCCTCACCTTCCTCTCCTGGGTCGGCCTGTGGATCCTCGTGGCCCGGGGCCGCAAGGCGGCGGTGACCATGCGCGAGGCCATGGAGGACCTCGTCGCCCCGGGTGACGAGGCGCCCCGTGTGCCGAAGCGCCACGTCTTCGTGCCCTTCCTGTTCCGTCGCCCCGAGGCCCGGACCATCCGGAACGTGACCTACGCGCGGGCCGGGGGACGCACCCTGAAGCTCGACGTCTACCTGCCCCGGCACGAGCCGGAGGCGAGCGCCACCATGCGTCCGGCGATCGTCCAGATCCACGGCGGCGCCTGGGTGATCGGTGACAAGCGTGAGCAGGGCATCCCCCTCCTCGGCCACCTGGCGGCGAACGGCTGGGTGGGCTTCAACGTGAATTACCGACTCTCGCCGGCGGCGACCTTCCCCGAGCACCTGATCGACCTGAAGCGGGCGCTGGTCTGGATCCGTGAGCACGCCGACGAGTACGGCATCGACCCCGACTTCATCGCCGTGACCGGCGGGTCGGCCGGCGGGCACCTCACCGCGCTGATGGCCCTGACCGCCGGCGACCCCGAGTACCAGCCGGGATTCGAGGAGGCCGACACCTCGGTGCAGGCGGCGGTGCCGTTCTACGGGGTGTACGACTTCACCGACCGGCTGGGGTCCCAGACCAAGGGGTTCCTGCCGATGCTCATCGAGCCCTTCGTCATGAAGGCGTACCTCGCCGACGAGCCCGAGAAGTTCGCCAAGGCGTCGCCCATCGATCGGGTGCACGCCGACGCGCCGCCGTTCTTCGTCATCCACGGCGACCGTGACACCCTCGCCCCGCTCGCCGACGCCCGACTGTTCGTCGAGCGTCTGCGGGAGGTCTCGCGCCAACCCGTGGTCTACGCCGAGCTCCGGGGTGCCCAGCACGCCTTCGACATCTTCGTGTCCCCCCGCACCGCACCGGTCATCGAGGGCGTCGAGCGCTTCCTCGACGGCGTGCGGCGCGACTGGCTCCGTGGCCTCGACGGCGCGGGTGAGGGAGCGGTCACCGGGACCACCGTCCTGGTCGACGGTGACGACGCCGTCGTCGTCGAATCCCCGGCTGAGGACCGGCCCGAGAGCCAGCCCGCGGCGCGCACCGGCTGAGGGCGCGGCGTTCGCGGCCACCTCGCGCGCGGCGGGCGCGCGGGTCGATTGCAGGTCCGTGACGATCGCTCACATCTCGTCTACCGACTCCGATGGAAGGGCACCAGGTTGGACACCTCGAGGGGAGGACGTGGGCATGCCCGCAGCTCGTTCGCACGAACACAGGCCGTCGCACCGCAGTCGCCTGCTGTACGGCCGCGACTGGGTGAGCCCCTACACGGTCCGGCGGGCGGCGCTGCGCCGGGTGACCCGCAGCGAGCCAACCGAGTTCCGGTCCTCGCGGGGCGTGACCCTGCTCGGAGTGCCAGACGACGGCGTGTCGTCCCGATCTGCCGCCAATGTGGTCGACCTCACCGCTCGGCGCGCCGAACGTGCCGCCGCGGCGGCCCGGGCCGTCGCCGCCCACCCGTCCAACTGGCAGCCGGCCTGACCGCCGGGCCGCGGCGCGTAGCCTCGGCCCGGTGACCTCCGTCGAGCCGGGCACCGCCCTCCTCCGCAGCCAGGCCGAACGCCGTCGGCGGGTGATCGCCGCGGCCGTCGAGCTCGGTGCCGGCGGTGGCTACGACGCCGTCCAGATGCGTGACCTGTCGGCCCGCAGCGACGTCGCCCTCGGCACCATCTACCGCTACTACTCGTCCAAGGACCACGTGTTGGCCGAGGCGCTGGTCGAGTGGGTCGAGGACCTCGACGGACAGATCGCCCGACGGCCACCCGCCGGGTCCACGACCGCCGACCGGATGGTCGACATCCTCCGACGGGCCACTCGGACGATGGAACGTGAGCCCCGGCTCAGCGAAGCGGTGATCAGGGCGCTGTCGGCGTCGGACCCCAAGGTCATCGAGTGCCAGCAGGTCGTGGGCGACACCATGGCCCGCATCCAGGACCGGGCCTTCGCCGACGGCTTCGACGCCGGCACCCGCGCCGGCATCGTCCGGGCGCTCGGCTGGATCTGGTACGCCGCGCTCGTGGGGTGGGTCAACGGCTGGTCGGGCATCGGCAAGGTCGGCGACGAGCTCGAGCTCGCCGCTCGCCTGCTCATCGAGCCCCACGAGTTCGAGTAGCCCGCCAGGGACCCTCCTCTGGGTGACGGACCGCGCTCCCGGCGATGGGCAGTACCCGGAGCGAGGGCAGCTGGGGCAGGTACCGTCAGCCGCTCGCTGGATCGGCGGTCTTCCGGGCGCGGCGCGTGCGCGCCCGCTCACGCAGGTCGCCGAGCATGGCCAGGCCGGCGGCCATGACGGGATCGGCGCCGGCGCCGACGAGGTCGGGCGCGTCGCCGGCGTCGTTGTAGCGCTCCCAGAGGGTGGCGTTGAGGACGCCGGCGAAGACGACGAGGCGCCCGTAGAGGTAGAGCCAGAGGAGCATCGCCACCGCGACACCCATCGTGCCGTACGTCTCCGACGAGCTGTCGACGGCGTGGGGGAGCCAGAACATCGAGATCAGGTGCATGGCCTGCAGCCCGAGGGCCAGCACCGTGGCGCCCGGGAGCACCGCCGTGTACGGGAGGTTCGGCCGGGGCAGGCCGAGCAGGCCGGCCCACATCAGGAGGCCGAACAGGAGCACCACCGCGAGGGTGATGCCGAGGCCCGGCCCGGGCAGGAGGTCGCGGAGACGGTTGGCGGCGGCGGTGGCGGCCACCATGGTGAGGAACACGGCGTTGTACCCCGCCACGCCGGCGAGCGTCGGGGGCTTGGTCATCGGGACCCGCCACACGAGGGCGCTCGTCACCCACATCGAGCGCAGGGCGTGCTTGCTGGCCGAGTACAGCGCCCACAGGCCGAGGCCCAGCAGGATCCAGCGGCTGCGCTGGACGTCGTTGGCGGCCTGGGCCACCGAGCTGGCGGCGAAGGCGGTCACCCCCAGGTTGGTGCTCACCTCGCCCGTGCTCTCGCCGGCCGCGGCCACGAAGCCCAGCCCGGCGACCGCGACCAGCGAGGCCGCGAGCAGCCAGACGAAGACGCGGAAGGCGATGGCGCCGGCGAGCACCGCGCCCCCGATGTCGCGGTCGCGCTGGTAGGCCTCGCGGGCGAGCACGACGGGCGCCCAGGCGGTGGTGGCGGCGAGCTCCAGCAGCTCCTCCACCTGGGCGCGCCGGCGGGCGTAGGTCGCCTTCAGCCCGCTCGGCTGCTCGTCCTCGGCAGGCGCCTCCTCCTCGGCCACGACGTCAGTGTCGTCCCCGATCGGGCGGCGGGTGAAGTCGGGCCGTCCTCAGGAGGAGGTCTCGTGGATCTCCATCGTCGGTGGCTCGGCGGCGAGCTCCGACAGCCGGGTCACGAACGAGATCCTCGGGCCGGACGACGACGCTTCCGGTGACGATGACCACGTCGCCGACGATACGCCCCCGAGGGGTCGAGTCTCCGTTGTACGTGTCTGTACATCGATGTACAGTTCTCGACCATGGCGTCGACGATGAGCGTGACCGAAGCCAGGGCCTCCTTGCCGGCCGTGCTCGACCGGGTCGTGGAGGGTGACGAGATCACCATCACGAGGAACGGCCGCCCCGTCGCGGTGATGATCCGACCCGATCGCCTGCGGCACCGACGCGCGGCACCGATCTTCGAGGAAGCCGAGCGCCTGCGCGAGCGCATGGAAGCCGCGGGCCGCGAGCCGCTCTCCGAGATGAAGGGTCTGGCGCCGGGCCGAGCAGAGGAGTTGGTGGCCCAGCTTCGAGCCGAGCGCGACGCAGAGTGAGCCGGAACCTGGACGCCTTCGATGCGGACGTGCTCATCTACGCCGCCGACCTCGACCATGAGCTCGGCAACCGGGTCCTCGAGTTGTTCCGGCAGGACACCCGACCGGCCGGGGTTGGCTCGACGCTCCTGCTCGCCGAGGTGCTGGTGCCGAGGTCCGAAGGTCGAGCCGACGAGGTCGACGAGCTCGGCCGGCTCCTCCAGCGACTCGACCTCCGGCCGGTCGATCGTCGGATCGCCGAGGTCGCTGCGATCCTGCGCAGCAAGTACCGCCTGAAGACCGCCGATGCCGTGCACCTGGCGACGGCGCTCGACGCCGGCGCCGACCGGTTCATCACCAACAACTCGAGGGACTTCCCCAAGTCGATCGCCGAGATCGACGTGACCTACCCGACGGACCTCCCGGACCCCTCCTGAGCGAAACGGATCGGGCGTCGACGCCCACCCGCCGAGGCTCCGGCGCCGCTGCCGTCGGTCAGATCTTGGCCTCGTGGCCCTCCCAGTAGGGGTCCCGGAGCTTGCGCTTGTAGAGCTTGCCGTTGGGGTCCCGGGGCATCTCGTCGGTGAAGTCGACGGACTTGGGGATCTTGAACTTGGCCAGCTTCTCGCCGCAGTAGGCGAGGATCTCGTCGGCGACCTCGTCGCTCGGCTCGACGCCGTCGACGAGCTCGACCACGGCCTTGACCTCCTCGCCCCAGTCGGGGTGGGGGATGCCGAACACGGCGGCGTCGGCGACCTGGGGATGGCCGAGCAGGACGTTCTCGATCTCCGCGGGATAGATGTTCACGCCGCCGGAGATGATCATGTGGCTCTTGCGGTCCCGCAGGAACAGGAAGCCGTCCTCGTCCATCACACCGATGTCGCCGACGGTGAAGAACCCCTTCTTGCGGTTCTCGGCGGTCTTCTCGGGGTCGTCCTTGTACTCGAAGTCCTGGCCGGTGCCCATCCGCATGTACACCGTCCCGACCTCACCAGGGGGCAGCTCGTTGCCCTCGTCGTCCATGATCACGACCTCGGAGTTGGGCCACGCCTTGCCGACCGTGCCGGGCTTCTCGAGCCACTCCTCGGGGGTGACGATGGTGCCCCCGCCCTCGGTGGCCGCGTAGTACTCGTAGATCGACGGCCCCCACCACTCGAGCATCGCCCGCTTCACGTCGGGCGGGCAGGGGGCGGCGGCGTGGACCATGTTGCGGGTCGACGACACGTCGTACTTGGCCTTGACGTCGTCGGGCAGGGCCAGGAGCCGGTTGAACTGCGTCGGCACCATGTGGCTGTGGGTGACCTTGTAGCGGTCGATCAGCTCGAGCATCCCCTCGGGCGTCCACTTGTCCATGAGGATCACGCGGTGGCCGAGGTGGAGCGAGTTGCCGGTGAAGTGCAGGACGGCCGTGTGGTAGAGCGGCGAGCCGGTGCAGTGGACGCCGTCGCCCATCGGGGTGATGCCGAACATCTGGGGGAACCCGGCGAAGAGCTCGCCGAAGACGTCGGGGTCGATGTCGACGACCGGGCGCTTCACGCCCTTCGGGCGGCCGGTCGTGCCCGACGTGTAGTGCATGGCCGCACCGGACGAGCGCTCCTCGGGCAGCGTGTCGGGCTGGCCGTCGGTCAGCTCCGAGAACGGCCGGAAGCCCGGCACCTCGCCG
This sequence comes from uncultured Microthrixaceae bacterium, assembly GCA_964649545.1. Taxonomy (GTDB): domain Bacteria; phylum Actinomycetota; class Acidimicrobiia; order Acidimicrobiales; family DATDAH01; genus JAEUJM01. The sequence goes on from CAZYPY010000030.1 coordinate 19,873, forward strand.
ATGGCGAAGCGGCACTCGGCGGGGAAGGCGATCTGCTCGGCCGCCTTGGCCGTCTCCTCCGCGAAGCGCTCGTGGCCGACGAGGACCTTGGCCTCGCTGTCCTCGACGATGTAGGCGATCTCGTCCGCCACCAGGTGGTGGTTGATGGGCGTGATGTAGAGGCCGGCCTGCAGGCAGGCCATGTACAGCTCGACCATCTCGGCGCCGTTCGGCAGCACGGTGGCGATGGCGTCGCCCTTGGTGAGGCCCAGCGCCCGGAGCCCGTGGGTGACCTTGTTGGTCTCGGCGAGCAGTTCGCCGAAGGTGTACTCGGCGCCGTCCGGCGTCACCAGCGCCGGTCGGTCCGGCTGCTCCTGCCCGATCTTCCAGAACCCCAGACTGGCCACGTCACTCTTCCCCTCGTCGGCTGACCCTCGTTGGCTGACCCGCTGCGCCAGAGTAGAACGCGTTCCACTACAGTCCGCAACGCCCACGACCAGCCAGGCTGAGAAGGAGGCTCCGAATGCGCGGAGCGCTGCTGCACAACACCGGCGACGAGACCCTCGAGATCGTCGACGACCTCGAGGTCGCGGACCCCGGCCCCGGCCAGGTGAAGATCCAGATCGAGGCCACCGGCGTGTGCCACTCCGATCTCCACGCCATGACCGGCTCGCTGCCCCAGCCCGCCCCGGTGGTGCTGGGCCACGAGGGCGCCGGCATCATCACCGCCGTCGGCGAGGGCGTCACCAACCTCGCCGAGGGCGACCACGTGATCGTGGCGTGGTCGCCGCCGTGCGGCCAGTGCACCATGTGCGTGGACCACAAGTCGCCCCACCTGTGCGTGATGCTCCAGTTCGAGTGGGCCGTCCAGCAGAAGTTCCAGCGCGGCGACACCGGCGTGTTCGGCATGGCCGGTTCGGGCACGTGGGCCCGCGAGACGATCATGCCGTGGCAGGGCGCGATCAAGGTCGACGACGACATCCCGTTCCCGGTGGCCTCGCTCGTGGGCTGCGCGGTCATGACCGGCGTGGGTGCCGCGATCAACACCGCCAAGGTCACCCCCGGCTCGTCGGTCGTGGTGTTCGGCTGCGGCGGCGTGGGGATCTCGGTGATCCAGGGCGCCCGCATCGCCGGCGCCGCCACCATCGTGGCCGTGGACATGGTCGACTCGAAGCTCGAGACCGCCAAGACCTTCGGAGCGACGCACGCGGTGAAGCCCGAGGCCCTCGAGGACCTCAAGGGCGAGCTCACCGGCGGCAACGGCTTCGACTACGCCTTCGAGGCCATCGGCCTGCCGGCGACGATGCGGGCGTCGTTCGACGCCGTGCGCCGCGGTGGCACCGCGGTGGTCGTCGGCGTCGGGAAGATGGACCAGATGGTGGAGTTCAACGCGTTCGAGATCTTCTTCGCCGAGAAGGTCTTCATGGGCTCGTACTACGGCTCCACCGACGTGCGCAGCGACTTCCACCGCCTGCTGCGTCTCTACCGGGCGGGCAAGCTCGACCTCGAGGGCATGATCACCGCCGAGATGGACATCTCGGAGGTCAACGACGCCCTGACGGCGATGAAGAGCGGCGAGGTCGTCCGCCAGGTCCTCACCTTCTGATCCCGATCGACACGAGACCGGAGACCAACGTGGAACAGGAAGTCCTACGGGCACCGCTCGTCATCGAGTACCCGTTCAGCCGCACCGTAGGCCCCGCGGTCAGCGCCTTCCTCACCGGCCTGCGCGAGCAGGTGCTGGTGGGGGTGAAGGGTGCCGACGGCCGGGTCATCGTCCCGCCGGTCGAGTACGACCCGGTCACCGCCGAGGAGGTCTCCGAGCTCGTCGAGGTGGGCCCGGGCGGCGAGGTCACGACCTGGTCCTGGGTCGCCAGCCCCCGTGACGTCCACCCCCTCGACGAGCCCTTCGCCTTCGCCCTGATCAAGCTCGACGGCGCCGACGTGCCCTTCCTGCACGCGGTGAAGGCCGACGAGTCGGCCATGGCCACCGGGATGCGGGTCACCGCGACCTGGAAGGACGAGCGCGAGGGCCACATCACCGACCTGGCCTGCTTCGTCCCGGAGAACTGACATGCCGATCGATCTGACGACCATCCCGGCGCTCGCCGACGTCGAGCCCGTCAAGAGCACCAAGACGCCGCTGCACCTCGACTACCAGTACACCGCCGGCGCCGCCTCCAGCCGTTTCCTGCGGGCGGTCAAGGAGAAGAAGCTGATGGGCCAGCGCTGCCCGAAGTGCGGCAAGGTCTACCTGCCGCCGCGGGGCGCCTGCCCGACCGACGGCGTGCCCACCACCGACGAGGTCGAGCTGCCCCACACGGGCACGGTGACGACCTTCTGCGTGGTGAACGTGCCGTTCCACGGCCAGCAGATGGAGATCCCCTACGTGAGCGCCAACGTGCTCGTGGACGGGGCCGACCTGCCGCTGTTCGGGCTGATCCAGGAGATGCCCGCCCACGACGTCCGGATGGGCCTGCGGGTGGAGGCGGTCTGGAAGGACGACGACGAGCTCGAGACCAGCCTCGAGAACATCAAGTGGTGGCGGCCGACGGGCGAGCCCGACGCCGACCCCTCGACCTACGAAGGGCAGATGTGATGACCCGCCGAGGATGGGCAGCGACCGCAGCCCGAGAGGCAGCGCAGCGGAGCGGAGCTGCGGCAACTCACGAACCGGATGCCGAAGGCGCACCGACGAAGGAGGTGCCAGTGTGATGCGGGACGTCGCGATCGTCGCCTTCGCGCAGAGCAAGCACGAGCGCCGGATCGAGGGCTTCAACGAGATCGAGATGATGATGCCGGTGGTGGGTGAGCTCTGGGAGCGCACCGGCCTCAGCGCCGACACCGTCGGGTTCACCTGCTCCGGCAGCACCGACTTCCTCGCCGGCCAGGCCTTCTCGTTCGTCACGATCCTCGACGCCATCGGACCGTGGCCGCCCATCGTCGAGAGCCACGTGGAGATGGACGGTGCCTGGGCGCTCTACGAGGCCTGGGTGAAGCTCCAGATCGGCGAGATCGACTCGGCGCTCGTCTACAGCTACGGGAAGTCCTCGCCGGGCGACCTGCCCAAGGTGCTGACCACCCAGCTCGAGCCCTACTCGGTCGCGCCGCTGTGGCCCGACGCGATCAGCATCGCCGGCCTCCAGGCCCGGGCCCTGCTCGACTCGGGCAAGGCCACCGAGGCCGACCTGGCCGAGGTCGCGGTCCGCAACCGGGCCAACGCGAAGTCCAACCCCAAGGCCCAGCTGGCCGGGGACTTCACGGTCGACGAGATCCTCGCCGAGCCGTACCTGGCCAACCCGCTGCGCAAGCACGACTGCCCGCCCATCACCGACGGCGCCGCCGCGCTGATCCTGGCCGCGGGCGACCTCGCCCGCGAGCTCAGCGACCGGCCGGCGTGGATCCGCGGCCTCGACCACCGCGTCGAGGCCCACGCCCTCGGCGTGCGCGACCTCACGGTCTCGACGTCCACGAAGCTGGCAGGCGAGAAGGCCGGAGTGGGCGACGGCAAGGTCGACTTCGCCGAGCTGCACGCACCGTTCACCCACCAGGAGCTGATCGTCGCCGAGGCCCTCGGGCTGGGCGACGACGTGGCCGTCAACCCGTCGGGCGGGCCGCTGGCGGCCAACCCGGTCATGGCCGCCGGCCTGATCCGCCTCGGCGAGGCTGCGGAGCGCATCTCGCGGGGCGAGGGCGACCGGGCTGTCGCCCACGCCACCTCGGGCCCGTGCCTGCAACAGAACCTGGTCTGCGTCCTGGAAG
>CAZYPY010000030.1:23713-26282 GCA_964649545.1 uncultured Microthrixaceae bacterium
GCCCACGCCACCTCGGGCCCGTGCCTGCAACAGAACCTGGTCTGCGTCCTGGAAGGAGAGGGTTGATGCCCAAGCACCTCGCTGCCGTCGTCGGCATCGGCCAGACGAACCACACCGCCACCCGTGGCGACGTCTCCATCGCCGGACTGGTCCGGGAAGCCGCGATGCGCGCGCTCGAGGACGCCGGCATGACCTGGGCCGACATCGACGCCGTGGTCATCGGCAAGGCCCCCGACTTCTTCGAGGGCGTGATGATGCCCGAGCTGTACCTGGCCGACGCGCTGGGTGCCGCCGGCAAGCCCCTCCTGCGGGTCCACACCGCGGGCTCGGTGGGCGGCTCCACCGCGATCGTCGCCGCCAGCCTCGTGCGGGCCGGCATCCACGAGCGAGTGCTGACCGTCGCGTTCGAGAAGCAGTCCGAGAGCGAGGCCATGTGGGCGCTCTCGCTGCCGATGCCGTTCTCGCCGCCCCTGGTGGCGGGCGCCGGTGGGTTCTTCGCGCCGCACATCCGGGCGTACATGCACCGGTCGGGGGCGCCGCCCCACATCGGCTGCCTGGTGGCCCTGAAGGATCGCCAGAACGCGCTCAAGAACCCCTACGCCCACCTGCACGAGCACGACGTGACCTTCGAGAAGATCGAGGAGTCGATCATGCTGTGGGACCCGATCCGCTACTCGGAGACCTGCCCGTCCTCCGACGGCGCCGCGGCGCTGGTCATCGCGAACGAGGCGGGCGGCGACGCCGACGGCAACGCCGCCTGGATCCTGGGCACGGCCATGCGCAGCGAGCCGACCATGTTCGCCGGCCGTGACGCGGTGAACCCCCTCGCCGGCCAGCAGTGCGCCGACGACGTGTTCGCCCAGGCCGGCATCAAGGATCGCCGCGCCGAGATCGACGTGGCCGAGATCTACGTCCCGTTCTCCTGGTACGAGCCCATGTGGATGGAGAACCTCGGCTTCGCTCCCCAGGGCGAGGGCTGGAAGATGACCGAGGAGGGGGCGACGTCGATGGACGGCGATCTCCCCGTCAACCCCTCGGGCGGCGTGCTCTCCACCAACCCCATCGGTGCGTCCGGCATGATCCGGTTCGCGGAGTCGGCCATGCAGGTGCGGGGCCAGGCCGGGGAGCACCAGATCGACGGGGCGAAGACGGCCCTGGGCCACGCCTACGGTGGCGGCTCGCAGTTCTTCGCCATGTGGGTGGTCTCCTCCACCAAGCCCACCTGAGCGCCGGTCGGCGCACGGCTCGATCCCACGGGCGCCGGGGCAACTCGGCGCCCGTGGCGCGCCGTGCCATGATCGACGGGTGAACGAGCGGGAAACGGGGCCTGAACCCGGCCTGAACCTGATCCCGGGCCTCACCCGGCGGACGTTCCTCCTCGGGGCGGCCTCGGTCGCGGCCCTGAGCGCCTGCGGCGGCGGGCCCGACGACGGACGGGACGGTGCGGGCGACGGCGGTGGCACCGGCGGCGCCGCCGAGGCGACGGCCCCGGCGGCCCGCGGGCTCGAGTCCGACCCGTTCACCCTCGGCGTCGCGTCGGGCGACCCGCTCCCGGACTCGGTGATCTTGTGGACCCGCCTCGCCCCCGAACCCCTAGCCGGTGACGGCGGGGGAGGGGTCCCGCCGGAGCGCATCGGAGTGGCGTGGGACGTCGCCCTCGACGATGCCTTCGGCGAGCTCGTGGCCAGCGGCACCGCGACGGCCGAGCCGCAGCTCGGCCACTCCGTCCACGTCGACGCCGGCGGGCTCGACCCCGCCACCGACTACTTCTACCGCTTCCGGGTCGGCGACTTCACCAGCCCGGTCGGCCGCACCCGCACCCTGCCGGCCGCCGACTCGTCCCCCGAGCAGGTGCGCCTCGCCATCGCCAACTGCCAGCACCTCGAGGCCGGCTTCTACGCCGCCTACCGCTCCATCGCCGAGGAACGGGTCGACCTCGTGGTCCACCTGGGCGACTACATCTACGAGCTCCCCGCCTTGGCGGGCCCGGGTGGCGACCGCTCGAGTGCGCCTGCGGAGACGCCGACCACGCTCGAGGCCTTCCGGCTCCGGTACGCCTCGTACAAGCTGGATCCCGACCTGCAGGCCGCCCATGCCTCGGCGCCGTTCAGCCTCACCTGGGACGACCACGAGGTGTCGGACAACTACATGGGCGACACGCTCCCGAGCGGGGCGCCGCCCGAGGAGGTGCGTCGCCTCCGGGCCGCCGCCTACCAGGCGTGGTGGGAGAACCTGCCCGTCCGTGTCGACCCGCCCGAGGGCCCCGACCTGGTCGTGTACCACGACGTGACCTTCGGCGACCTCGCCCGCCTCTACCTGCTCGACGAGCGCCAGTACGCCGACATCCCGCCGTGCCGGGGCGAGACCGTCCCCTACGACGACGGCAACTGCGCCGAGGTGGCCGAGCCCCGCACCCGGCTCGGTGGTGAGCAGGAGGCCTGGCTCGAGGAGACCCTGGGCCAGGGCGGGGTCACGTGGAACCTGCTCGGCACGCCGGTGGCGCTCGCCGGCATCGACGTCGGCACCGACGAGCCCGAGTACTTCCTCGACCTCTGGGACGGCTACCCCC
>CAZYPY010000031.1:0-23504 GCA_964649545.1 uncultured Microthrixaceae bacterium
GGACCACCGCCACCTGGCCACGGTGCGCCCCCGTCACTGCACGGCGCTGACGCTGTTGCCCTGACCACGGTGCCGCCGACGGGGTCCCGGCGACGACGGGCTCGGATCAGAGGGGTAGCGTCGTGGCGTCGATGCGGCTCTGGAGCCACTCGACGAGCCAGCCCCACGTACCCGTCAACTGGGCCACGCCGACCGCGACCAGCAGCGCTCCGCCGACGACCTCGACCCGACGGGCGTGGCGGCGCAGCACCGAGGAGATGCGGGCGGCCCGGTCGACCAGGACGGCGAAGAGCAGGAAGGGCAGACCGAGGCCGAGCGCGTAGGAGAACGCCAGCAGGGCGCCGCGGCCGGCGCTGGCGCGCTCGCTCGACGCCGCGAGGTTCAACACCGCGGCGAGGGTCGGGCCGATGCAGGGCGTCCACCCGAAGGCGAAGGCGGCGCCGAGCAGCGGTCCACCCCAGACCGTGGGCGGGGGGAGCCGGTGGATGCGGAGGTCCCGGTTGAGCCAGGTGCCCCCCGAGAACACGCCCATGAACCACAGGCCGAGGAACACCGTGACCAGGCCGAAGACCCGGGTCAGTGCCTCGGCGTGGTCGCGGAGCAGTTGCCCGAGCCCCCCGAAGATGGCCCCGAAGGAGACGAACACCACCGAGAACCCGACGATGAAGCCGAGGCTGCCGACGAGGACCGGGCCCAGTCGGGCAGCCGCGCTCCCGCCGGCCTCGCCCACGACCGTCTCGGTCACGCCGGTGGCGCTCCCGCCCGCGTCGGCCGTCCCCGTCTCGGCGACCTCGACGCCACGGGGGGCCCGGCCGGCCGACTCCAGGCCCGACAACCCGGTCACGAACGACAGGTAGCCCGGCACGAGGGGCAGGACGCACGGCGACGCGAACGAGATGGCGCCGGCGAGGAAGGCCACCGCCGCGGCGAGGAGGAAGGAGCCGTCGGTGACCTGGTCGGCGACGTCGCCGAGCAGGACCGTCGTCACGAACCCCCGTCCCCGGTCGACGACGCCAGTGCCTCGTCCAGGGTGGCCAGGAAGTCCTCGTCCTCCACGTCGATTGCGCCCTGCCAGGTGCGCACGACGGCGCCGTCGGCGCCGACCAGCACGTTGTTGGGGACGCCGACGCCGTCGAACACACCCGCGAAGTCGTTGTCGCGGTCACGCCACTGGGGCATCGTCAGCCCGAACTCCTCGGCCATGGGCGCGATGGCGGGCTCGTCCGGTCCGGCGGCGTTCACGTTGACCGCCACGACCTCGAAGCCCTCGTCGCGCCGCTCCTCGTAGAGGCGTTGGATCGCCGGGAGCTCCTCGGCGCACGGACCGCACCAGGTCGCCCAGCTCGTGAGCAGGACCGGCTGGCCGGCGAGCGACGAGAGGTCGACCGGCTCCCCCGTCGCCTGGTCGACCGCTGCGTACTCGACGGTGACCGTGTCCGGCGTGGTGTCGCTCGAGAGCGTGACGGCGGCGATCAGGGCGACGACGGCCGCAGCCACCCCGAGGCCGATCACGAGCCGGCGCCGGCGCGCTCGCGGTCGGGCCGTGCTCACGTCCCGACCATCCGGACCTTCACCTCGCCTTCGTACAGCCACGCCACCGCCGCCCCGACCGGGAGGCCGGCGACGTCGAAGCCCTCGGTGGCGGTGCTGAGCGGCACGGACTGGTCCTCGACCGCCGCGGGCTCCCCCTCGTCGGAGACCTCCCAGAGCAGGAGGTGGTGGTCCGGGGTGCCCCAGTCGGTCCCGGTGATCCACGACGTCCCCTCGCCGTCGAGAGCGAGCTCGAGTGAGTAGGTGATGCTGGGCTCGGCCGGCAGGGAGACGGGCTCGCCGAAGGGCCCACCGTCGGGCCCGGTGGCGTACCACCAACCGGGTACGCCGTCGGTCTCGGTCCACCAGGCGACGTGGGTGGTGCCGTCGGCGCTGGCCACCCCCGGTCCCGACGCCGGGCAGCCGTCGAGGGGCAGCACGTAGGCGTCGTCGCTGATCTCGACGGGTTCGGCGAAGGTGCCGGCAGCGTCGGCCTGCACGAGCTCGGGGTCGCGCTCGTCGTGGGTGGCGTCCACGGCCTGAAGGCCGCGGTAGGCCACGCCGGGGGCGTCGCCCGCCATGAACGCCTCGACCCGGCAGCAGCCGCACGAAGACGGAGCCACGGGCTCGGGGTCGGAGAAGGTCGTGCCGCCGTCGGTGCTGACCGAGGCCCACACCGGCCGGGCCACGGTGTCCTCGCCGGGCGGGGGCTCGTCGCCCTGCAGGAACTCGGCCGGGGTGCGGTCCTGCCAGGCGAACAGGATCGTCCGGCCGTCGGCCGATGCCGCCATGCCCGGCGGCTCGGACAGGGTGAGCATGCGTTCGCCGATCTCGTCCTCGAGGTCGGCGATCTGCTCGAAGGTCCGGCCCTCGTCCTCGGAACGGAACAGGACCATCCAGCCGGGCCACGAGAGCGGGTCGTCGGGGTCGACGAGGCGCTCGGCGTCGTAGGTGAGGGACCCGACCAGGATCATGCCGTCGTCGAGCACCGCCACCTGTGGGTCCTGGGTCGCGGGCTCGTCGACGACGACGGGCTCGCCGAAGCTGGCACCGCCGTCGGTGCTGGTCGTCACCAGGCTGCGCTCGACCCCCGTCTCCTCGTCGAGCTCGTACCAGGCGGCCGCGACCATGGAGCCGTCGGTGCTCGTGTCGATCGAGACGTTGGAGGTGGCGCCCTCACCGACCACGAGCGTGCCGGGTGGGTCCCCGGCACCGTCGGTGGTCGACGTGATCGCTCCTTCGTCACCATCGCCACCGCTACCGCAGGCGGTGAGAGCCAGGGCCGCAGCGACGGCGACGGCCACGACCGGGCGGGCTCGTCGGCCGCGCGCCCCGACGCCGGTCGCGGGCGTCAACGCGTCACCCGGCGGGTTACCACCTCGGCGCCCTCGTAGCTGGCCACGAGCACGCCGGTGTCGAGGGGAGCGAGGTCGTACATGTCCGCCGAGATCGTCGCCGTGGCCGAGAGGTCGGGCACCACGGTGACGCCGTCGTCGGTGGCCTGGAGCAGGACCAGCGACTCGCCGTCGAGGGTCAGCAGCCACGCGCCACCGGCGTCGTCCACGGCGACGTCGACCGTCGCCGAGCTCTCGAAGGCGTGGTCCGCTTCGACGGGCTCGCCGAACGTGCCGTCGGCGGTCCCGGTCGCCGTGAGCAGCACCGGGAGGTTCTCGGCATCGGGCATCCACCAGGCGACCTGGAGGCCGCCGTCCGGGGTCGCGGCCACACCGGGCCCGACCGGCAGCGCCGGCGAGTCCTCCGCCCGGACTGCCACCGGGTCGCCGAAGGTGCCGTCGGCGTCGGCCAGCGCCATCGAGGCGACGAGCGTGGCGGTGATCGGGTTCGGCTGTGCCGGCGTCGGTGCCGGCGGGTTGTCGATCGGGATGCGGTCGATGAAGGCGACCCCGGCGGTGTCGCCGGTGACCACGGCCCGGGGGGTGGCGAGCGACGGCTCCTCGGCGAGGACCTGCACGTCGCCGAAGGTGGACCCGCCGTCGGTGCTGACCATGGCGACGAGGGGGCCGCTGGTCGCGTCGCCCTCCGGCGGGGTCAGCCACGCCGTGACGATGGTCTCGCCGTCGGCGGATGCCGCCGTCGTCGTGCCGATGTCGCCGAACGCGACCCGGGGCGCGGCGTCGGGGGCGACGGCCACCTGCTCGAAGCTCTCGCCGTCCTCCGAGCGGTAGAGGGCGGCCTGGCCGTCGGCGTCGCCCTCGTCGTAGATCGTGGCGCCGACGAGCTGGCTGCCGTCCTCGAGCGCGATGACCTGGGGGTAGGCGACGTAGTCCGACGACGGGTCGAGGACGACGCCGTCACCGAAGGTTGTGCCACCATCGTCGCTCGTGGCCACGAAGGGCTGCTCGATCGCCGCGACGTCGTCGTAGTCGTTCCAGGCGACGGCGGCGTGCTCGCCGGCCGCGCCGGCGGTCACGTCGTAGATCGTGAACTCGCCGGTGGCGACCGTGACCGGGTCGCCCACCACCACGGGGCCGAGCGTCGTCGTGGTCGGTGCCGACGACGAGTCGCTGCTGCAGCCGACTACGACGGCGGCGACCGCCGCCGCCACCAGCACCGTCGAGATCCTTCGCGTGGTCATCGCGACCGCCCTCTCCTCCGTGAGCCGGGGCGCGACGACGCGCCCCCGGGAAGATGGAGTCGTCTCGCGGGGCCGGGGAGTTCCCGGCGGCCGCGAGTGACCGATCGGACGACGCCCGATCTCCGCCAGGCCACCTACGCGGGCACGACCAGGTGGGCCAGGCCCACCGGGTCAGGTGGGGGGCGCCGCCTCCACGACCTCGGGCAGGGTGGCGTCGCCGAGGAAGGCGGCGAAGCCGTCGGTGGCCTGGAGGCGGCCGTCGCGGTCGAGGCACATCGCCTCGGCGCCGGTGCCGCCGAGGAGGTCGAAGGGGTGCTCGCTGCCCCGCAGCAGCACGGCCTTGGCCAGCACCTCGGCCCGCCAACCCTCGGTGGCGATGACGGTCACCAGGGTGAGGTCGCTCTCCGACGGGCGGCCGGTGCCGGGGTCGATCAGGTGGTGGCGCGCCTCGCCGTCGACGGTCCAGTGCCGCTTCAGCGTGGTCGAGGTGGCCATGGCGCCGTCGAGCAGACCGGCGAGGGCCAGGGGCTCGTCCAGCCAGGGGTGCTCGATGCCGACGGTCCACCCGGAGCCGGGGCCCGCCGGGCCGGCGCCCCGCACCCGCAGGTCGCCGCCCACGTTGATGCACACGCCGGCGGCGCCGAGGCCGACGAGCTCGGCGCTCACGAAGTCGGCGGCCAGGCCCTTGCCGATGCCGCCGGGGTCGAAGCCGGTGCCCTCGGGAAGGAGCACACGGTTGCCGTCGACCTGGATGTCGGCGGCGCCGTGCAGCAGGCGGCTGAGGCCCGAGCGCACCGGGGCCTCGGCCAGGGCGTCGAACGAGCGGTCGTACCCGGCCCGGATCATGTCGCCGAGCACCGTCGGGTCGAAGGAGGCGCCGCTGATCCTCCACGCTTCCACCGCCCGGCGGACGAGGAGGGCGGTCTCCTCGCTGACGTCGACCCACTCGCCCGCCCGCTCGGTGAGCTCGGTCACCTCGCTGTCGGCCCGGAACCGGGACCACAGGGCCTCGAGCTGCTCGAGCCGCTGCTCGGCGTGGTCGAGCAGGGACTCGTCGGCCCGCGCCTCCACCGCGTCGCCGGCGTCGTCGTCGGCGCCACCGACGACCAGCAGGTGGGCGTCGCTCCCCATGACCCGGAACCGTCGCTCGACCATCATGGCCGCCACCCTACGGCCGGCCCTCCCGGCTGCGGACGACCCCGCGCTGCCGAGGGACGGTCAGCCCGAGATCGACACCGGCACGTTGACGGAGCTCGTCGAGCCGTTCCCCACGGCGCCGCCGCCGTTGAACCCCCAGCAGTACAGGGCGCCGCCCGTGCGCAGGCCGCACGTGTGGCTCTCCCCGGTGACGACCGACTGCCAGTCGGTGAAGCCGCCGCTGACGCGGACGGGCGCGGTGACGTCCGCCCCGGGCACGGGGTGACCGATCTGGCCGTCGATGTTCCAACCCCAGCAGTAGAGCCGCCCGGACGACCGGCGTCCGTCGCCGCCGACCGACACCGAGGCCCACGGCCTGTGGGACCCGGCGACCTCGGTCGGGACGGCGCGGTCGTGGTGGCCCCCGCCGTCACCGACGCCGCCGAAGGCGTCGCTGCCCCAGCAGAAGAGGTGACCGCCGTTCCGTATGCCGCAGGTCAACAGGTCGCCGGCCGAGACGGTGGACCAGTCGGAGACCGCACCGGCCACGGGAGCGGGGCTCAACGCGTCGCCACCGCCGGTGCCCAGCGCGCCGAACGCGTTCGAGCCCCAGCAGTGCAGGGCGTGGGTCGAGGCGATCGCGCACGTGTGCCCGAGCCCGGCATCGACCTGGAGCCACGAGGTCACCGCCTCGGTCGTCTGGGCACCGGCGCCTCCCAGGCCCATCGAGGCGAGAACGGCGGCGACCGCGCCACCGTCATGGGCCGGCGTCGAGGGGTGGCCTCAGCTGGTGGCGTCGCGGGGGAGGCGCAGGCTGTAGCCCACGCCCCGCACGGTGTGGATCAGCGGCGGCTCGACCACGTCGACCTTCTGGCGCAGGTAGGAGATGTAGGTCTCGAGCACGGACGCGTTGCCCTCGAAGGTGTAGTCCCACACGTGCTCGAGGATCTGGTTGCGGGTCAGCACGCGGCGGGGGTTCGAGAGCAGGTAGTGCAGCAGCTTGTACTCGGTGGGCGTGAGGTCGACCGGCTGGCCGGCCCGCCACACGTCGCGGGTCTCCTCGTCGAGCTCGAGGTCGGCGTAGGAGAGCTTGGTGCCGCCGGCGCGGACACCCGACGTGCGCCGCAGCACCGCCTTGACCCGCTCGACCATCTCCTCGATGGAGAAGGGCTTCGTGACGTAGTCGTCGCTGCCGAGGCGCAGGCCCTCGACCTTGTCGGCGGTCGTGTCGCGGGCGGTGAGGAAGATGATGGGCACCTGCGTACCGGCGCCCTCGACCTGGCGTAGGCGGCGGGCCACCTCGAAGCCGTCGAGCTCGGGCATCATCACGTCGAGCACGATCAGGTCGGGCCGGATCTCGGCGACCGTGGCCAGCGCCTCGCGTCCGTTGGCCGCCCGCACGACGTCGAAGCCGTTCATGCCGAGTCCCATCGAGAGCAGCTCGGTGATGTGCTCCTCGTCGTCGACCACGAGGATCGTGGGCTGGCCGCCGGTGTCGCTCACGGCCGCCACGGTAGAGGGGCGGGGCGCCCGTGTCCGCGCTCTCGGTCGCATTCTCAGCGAACTCCCAGGGTCGACCGAGGGAGCGTGGAGCGACCGGTCGGAACCTGGGTCCATGTCCGAGACCGCCACCCCCGCCCAGGCCACCCCCGCCCAGGTCGCCCCCGCGGTGACCGTCCGCCCCCGCCCGGCCACCCGGGTCCGGAACGGCGCTGCCCGGGCCCAGCACCCGTCGAACGCCGGGGGCGGCGTCGCCGCGGACCGGGACCTGCTCTCGGTGCTCGCGTCCGACGCCCGCCGGCGCACCGCGGTGGTCGAGGTCGTCGTCCCCGTCCACAACGAGGAGGCCGGTCTCGAGGCCAGCATCCGCCGCCTCCACACCTACCTGACCGAGCAGTTCCCGCTCCCGTGGCTGATCACCATCGCCGACAACGCCAGCCTCGACCGCACCTGGCCGATCGCCTGCCGGCTCGTCTACGAGCTCGACGGCGTGCAGGCCGTCCACCTCGACGCCAAGGGCCGCGGCCGGGCCCTGCGGGCGGCCTGGTCCGCCAGCCCCGCCCCAGTCGTCGCCTACATGGACGTCGACCTCTCGACCGACCTCGACGCGCTGCTGCCCCTCGTCGCCCCCCTCGTCTCCGGGCACAGCGACGTCGCGATCGGCACCCGCCTCGCGCCGGCGTCCCGGATCGTGCGGGGCCCGAAGCGCGAGGCGATCTCGCGGAGCTACAACCTGCTGCTCCGGGCCACCCTCCACAACGGCTTCTCCGACGCCCAGTGCGGGTTCAAAGCCGTGCGCAGCGACGTGGCCCGGGCCCTGCTGCCCCTCGTCGAGGACCAGGGCTGGTTCTTCGACACCGAGCTGCTCGTGCTCGCCGAGGCCAACGGGCTGCGCATCCACGAGGTGCCGGTCGACTGGGTGGACGACCCGGACTCGCGCGTCGACGTCGTGTCCACCGCCAGGGACGATCTGCTGGGCATCTGGCGGATGCTCAAGCGCATGGCCCGGGGCGACGTGACCGCCACCGCGGGCCTGGCGGCGCCGACGCCGAGCGGCCTCGACGCGGCGCGCCCGACCCTCGCCGCCCAGGCCGTGCGCTTCGCCTCCATCGGCCTGGTGAGCACCGTGGTCTTCGCGGTGCTCTACGCCCTGCTGTTCGGCGTGCTCGGGGCGGTCGGCGCTCTGCTCGTGGCCTTCGCCCTGTGCTCGGTGGTCAACACCGCCGCCAACCGCCGGCTGACGTTCGCCCTCAGCGGCCGCAGCGACCGGCGTCGTCACGTGCTGGCCGGTGCCGCCGTCGCGGCCCTGCCCCTCGGCCTCGACCTCGTGGCCCTCGGCGTGCTCGCCGCCGCCGGCGTCACCGCCCTCGGCCCCCAGCTGCTCGTGCTGACCCTGGTCAACGGCGTCGCCGCGGTGGCCCGGTTCCTGTTGCTGCGCCGCTGGGTGTTCCGCCCCGCTGCGGCGAGCCGGCTGGCGCGCTCGTGAGCGCCCCGACTCCACCGGGGCGGACGGTGGCCTCCACCCCGCGGGAGGAGGCCGACCGGCCGGGAGCGGTGAGCCACGGACCCGACCGGTCCGCCGCCGCCGACGGGACCCGGCGGCGCGAGCTCGGGCGATCCGGCGGGCGCGGCACCGACGCCTCTGGTGCCGGTCCCCGGGTCGCCCGTCCCGACGTCGCCGGCGCCCCGGACCGGCGTTCCCGCCTCGCCGACCGGTTCGGCGCACTCTTCGAGGCCGGCCTCGACCGGGTCGGGCTCGGTCACCTCGCCCACCGGGTCGGGCAGCTCGTCCGGTACGGCGCGGTGTCGATCATCGCCACGCTGACGAGCATGACCGTGCTCGGCGCCCTGGTCGCCACGGCCACCCTCACCCCGGGATGGGCCAACGTCGTCGCCACGGGCGTCGGCACCGTCCCGTCGTTCGAGCTCAACCGACGCTGGGTGTGGGGCAAGACCGGACGGCGCTCGGTCCGCAGCGAGATCGGCCCGTTCTGCGTGCTCTCCTTCGCCGGCCTCGCACTCTCGACCGCGCTCGTCAGCGCCGCCGGGAACTGGGCCCTCGGCGCGCAGCTCCCCACGGCATGGCGGACGGCGGTGGTCCTCGCCGCCAACGTGGTCGCCTTCGGCTCGCTCTGGGTCCTCCAGTTCCTCGTGCTCGACCGGGTGCTGTTCTCGCGACGCGGTCCCGGTCCCCGCACCGACGGCTCTGGCGCGTCGGGCTCGACCACGGCGCCGGACCCTCGGGGCCGGGCCGTGGCGGCGGCCGTCGCGCTCGACGGATCGCCCGGAGCGGTGGCCGACTCACTCGGCCACCGGGCCGTCCCGGGCGGTGCTCGGGCCGTCCCCACCACGGCCCCCCGGTCGTCGGCGCCGCCGGGCCGCACCCCGGTCGCAGCCTGATGCCCGTCCGGGAGGGCTGCCGCCGAAGCCGTGCCCCGCGCCTCATTCGGCTCTGCGGAGGAACGCCGGCGCCCGGCTGTCGCGGCCGCGATGATCGGCGACGGACAGGCCAGCCTCGGGCGTTCGACGGAACGCTCGGACGCCCCCGTGCGGCCCGTTCGGGCCGGGCGTGCTCGCCGCCGGCCGGGCGATGGGTCAGGATTCGGGTCGTGAGCGGCCCCTCCCGGATCCCCGCCGGCTGACGGGCTGAGCCGTGTCGCTGCGCCTCCGCCTCACCCTCGCACTCACCGCGCTGGCCGCGGTCGGCCTGGTCATCTTCGGCTGGTCGACCTACTCGCTCTACGCCCGCTCCCGCTACGACCAGGTCGACGACCAGCTGCGCTCGTCGGTCACGCCGATCACCGTCACCATGCTCGGCCAGCTGGACGGGGAGGGCGATGGCCTCGACCTCGACGGCGACGGTCGCACCGGCGGTGGCGCCGGCGGCCTTCCCGGCCAGGACCCCGGCGACCCCAATCGTCCCCAGCCCCAGGTCGTGGCCCCCACCGGTACCTACGGCCAGCTCCAAGACGCCGACGGCGACGTCGTGGCCAGCGTCCAGCTCTCGGACGACTACGCCCAGCCCGACCTCCCCGACGACCTGCAGCTCACCGGCCGCAGCGAGATCTTCGAGACCGGCTCGGAGGAGGGCGACACCCGGTGGCGCGTCTTCGCCGGTCGGGTGGACGACCGGTCCGGGCTCGTGACCATCGTGGCCATCCCCCTCGACGAGGTCGACGAGTCGCTCCAGCAGCTGATCCTCATCGAGCTCGCCGCCGGCGCGACCCTGCTCGCCCTGCTGGCCGGCGGCTCGTGGCTGATCCTGCGCCGGGGGCTGCACCCCTTGGAGCGCATGGCCACTAAGGCCCGCACCATCCGGGCGGGCGACCTGCACCAGCGGGTCGAGCCCGCCGACGACCGCTCCGAGGTCGGCGAGCTCGGCCTCGCCATCAACACCATGCTCGAGGACCTCGAGGCGGCCTTCGCCGAGCGGGACGCCACCGAGCGCAAGCTGCGCCAGTTCCTCGCCGACGCGTCCCACGAGCTGCGCACCCCGCTGACGTCGATCCAGGGTTTCGCCGAGCTCTTCCGGCTCGGCCAGGAGCGCCCGGCCGGACCCGACGGCGAGCCCGCGGTCGACCTGCCGGTCATCCTGCGCCGCATCGAGTCGGAGTCGGCCCGCATGAAGACCCTCGTCGAGGACCTGCTGATGCTGGCCCGGCTCGACGAGACGCGTGAGATGGACTCGGCGCCGGTCGACCTCTCGGTGCTCGCCGCCGACGCCTGCACCGACGCCGTGGCGGCGGCGCCCGACCGCAAGGTCACCCTCGACGCGCCCGATCCCGTCGTGGTGAAGGGCGACGGCGACCAGCTCCGCCAGGCCATCGCCAACCTCGTGACCAACGCGCTGAAGCACACGCCCGAGGGCACCGCCATCGAGGTGGGCACCCGGGCCGAGGACGGCCGGGGGGTGGTCTCGGTGCGCGACCACGGCCCCGGCATCGCCGGCGAGGACCGCGAGCGGGTGTTCGACCGCTTCTGGCGGGCCGACGAGTCCCGCACCGGCACCGGCGCCGGCCTGGGCCTGTCGATCGTGGCCGCCATCACCGCCGCCCACGGCGGCGAAGCCTCGGTCGAGAACGTCCCCGAGGCCGACGGCGGCGGCGCCCGCTTCACCCTCCGCCTTCCCCGGTAGCCCGGCCGGGAGAACGTCGGCGGGCCTCCAGCTCGACTGCACGCAGGCGCAGGCCGACATGGTCGAGCTGCTCGGCGACCTGCCCCCCGAGGTCGCGTCGTTCGCCCGGGAACAGGCCGGCAGCTTCGGTCCGTGTTCGGCCGTCTTCGACCCTTGAGCGAGCGCGGCCGTCTCTCGCCTTTGTGGGGCGCGGAGGTGGGTCGGTAGGGTCGCGGCGGGCGGATCGGGGCCGTCGGCGCGGTGGGCCTCGATCAGGCGTACCGACGGCGGAGGACATCGACATGGCGGCACGACCCTTGACCGCGGCGCGCGGGTGGCTCCCGCGCGGCGTGCTGAGCGTGGGACTCCTCGTGGCACTGCTCGCAGGGATGGCACCGGCGGCGGCGCAGCCGGTGGGCCCGGGCGCGGAACCCGGCGCGACGACCACGACGCCGGCCGCCGCCGACACCTCGGTCCCTGCCGGCGGCGGGGACGAGGGTGAGGCGGGCGACGAACCCGCGGTGGGCGAACCGGCCCCTGCGGACGGCCTCACCCCGCCCGGCGGTGACGACACGACCGCGTCGGACGACTCGACGTTCGGTGGCGACGGCGCCGTCAGGGCCGCGGCCGAGCCCGTCGCCGGCGAGTACATCGTCACCCTCGCCGACGTCCCCCGCGCCGCCGTCGCCGGTACCGCCCGAGACCTGGTCGCCGAGCACGAGGGTGAGCTGCTCTTCACGTACAAGCACGCCATGGAGGGGTTCGCGGCGACCCTCACCGAGGCCGAGGCCCGCGCCCTCGCGAACGACCCCCAGGTCGCCGCGGTCGAGGAGAACGGGGTGGTGCGCGTCAGCGACACCCAGCCGAACGCGACGTGGGGCCTCGACCGCATCGACCAGCGCAACCTCCCGCTGTCGTCCACCTACACCTACGCGGCCACCGGCGAGGGCGTCACGGCGTACATCATCGACACCGGCATCCGCACCAGCCACCAGGAGTTCGGCGGGCGGGCCACCGTGGGCGTCGACACCATCGGGGACGGTCAGAACGGCAACGACTGCCAGGGCCACGGCACCCACGTCGCCGGCACCGTGGGGGGCACCACCTACGGCGTGGCCAAGGACGTCGACCTGGTCGCGGTCCGCGTCCTCAACTGCCAGGGCAGCGGATCCAACGCCGGCGTGATCGCCGGTGTGGACTGGGTGACCGCGAACCACGCCGGGCCGTCGGTCGCCAACATGAGCCTCGGCGGCAGCGCGTCGGCCGCGCTCGACACGGCCGTCCGCAACTCCATCGCCTCCGGGGTGGTCTACGCCCTGGCCGCGGGCAACGAGAACGCCGACGCGTGCAACGGCTCTCCCAGCCGCACGGCCGAGGCCATCACCGTCGGCGCCACGGACAGCAGCGACGCCCGCGCCTCGTTCTCGAACTTCGGCACCTGCCTCGACCTCTTCGCCCCGGGGGTCTCCATCACGTCCGCGTGGGCGACCGGGGACACCGCCACCAACACGATCAGCGGCACGTCCATGGCGTCGCCCCACGTGGCCGGCGCCGCCGCCCTCTACGTGCAGGCCGACCCCACCGCGACCCCCGCGGAGATCGCCGCGGCGATGATCGCCGACAGCACCCCCGGCAAGGTCACCAACCCGGCGACGGGCTCGCCCAACCGCCTCCTCCACACCGGCGAGGTCACCCTGGGGGCGTCGGTGACGATCGTGCAGGATTCGGTCCCCGACGCCGCCCAGGACTTCGCCTACTCGGTGACCTGCGCCACCTCGGCGTGCGGGGCGTTCGCCCTGGACGACGACACCGACCCGACGGTGCCCCGGTCGGTGACCGGTCAGGAGGTCGCCCCCGGCGCCTACACCGTGACCCAGGCGGCGGTGCCGGGGTGGGTGCTCTCCTCCCTCACGTGCGACACGGGGGAGTCGGTCGACCTCGCCAACCGACGGGTCACCATCGACGTGGCGGAGAACGAGCAGGTGACCTGCACGTTCACCAACCGCTCGCCCTCCATCACCGTCGTCCAGGACGCGCGGCCCGACTCGGCGCAGGACTTCCCCTTCACCGGGTGCCAGGGCGTGGGCTGCGGCCCGTTCGTGCTCGACGACGACGACGACGCCGACGCCACCCACGCCCGCTCGATCACCGCGGCGGGCCTCGCGCCGGGCACCTACACCATCACGCAGGGAGCCGTGCCGGGGTGGAGCCTGGGCTCGCTCACCTGTGACACCGGGGAGAGCGTGGACCTCGCCAACCGCCGGGTCACCATCACCCTGGCGGCCAACGAGCAGGTCACGTGCACGTTCGTCAACACGACGGCGGCCATCACCGTCGTGCAGGACGCCCAGCCGGACTCGGCCCAGGACTTCACCTACGCGACGTGCCAGGGCGCCGGGTGCGGTCAGGTGGTGCTGGACGACGACGCCGACGCCGCCCGGCCCCGCTCGGTCACCGGCGTCGGGCTGGCGCCGGGGACCTACACGGTCACGCAGGCCCAGGTGCCGGGCTGGTCGCTGCACTCGCTGTCGTGCACCACCG
Organism: uncultured Microthrixaceae bacterium; assembly: GCA_964649545.1. Lineage (GTDB taxonomy): Bacteria > Actinomycetota > Acidimicrobiia > Acidimicrobiales > DATDAH01 > JAEUJM01. The sequence goes on from CAZYPY010000031.1 coordinate 13,419, forward strand.
GGGAGACGGTCGACCTGGCCAACCGGCGGGTGACCATCGTGCTGGGAGCGAACGAGAACGTGGTGTGCACCTTCACCAACCGGGCGGCGAACGACACCTTCGCGAACGCGGTCGTGATCGGCGGTGCGAGCGGGTCGGTCGAGGGCTCGAACGCGGGCGCCACCAAGGAGGCGGGCGAGCCCGCCCACGCGGGCAACGCCGGAGGGGCCTCCCTCTGGTACCGCTGGACCGCGCCGACCACGGGGATCGCCACCTTCACGACCTGCGGCAGCGGCTTCGACACCCTCCTCGCCGCCTACACCGGCTCGTCGGTGGGCGCGCTGACCGAGGCGGCGAGCAACGACGACAGCTGGTTCGGCTGCCCGACCCCCTTCGCGACCCAGAGCCGGATCCAGTTCCTGGCCGTCGGCGGGTCCACCTACCACCTCGCGGTCGACGGCTTCAACGCGGCGACGGGCGACGTCGTGCTCGACTGGTCCATCTGAGCTCCACGGGTGCCGGTCCCCGTGCAGGGGGCCGGTGCTCGGACGGGCGGGACGACCGGGTGGTGGCCGTGCCCGGAGGGCCGCGCCGCCGGCCCGGGGGGATCGGGCAGGCCGGGCCGGGCCGGGCCGGGCGCGGACGAGGTCGATGGCGCCGTCGACGGATCGCCGGGCCTCCCAGCGAACTCCCAGATCGGTCTGAGGGTCGGCGCAGCGACGGCCGCGATCGTGGGGCCACATGGTCACCACCCTCGACCCGCACCCTCCCGCTCAGCGGGGTCGCTCGGGCCCGCCGGCGGAACCGGCGCCCGCCGCTCCCTCCCCGGCCGCCGCGGCGGCGGACCCGTCTCCCCGTCGTCGCCGCCGCCGTCGCCCGCCGGCGGGGCTCGTGGTGGTGACCCTGCTCTCGTTCGGCCTGAACGCCTGGGCGCTGACCCTCAACGGCCTCGGCAACCAGTACTACGCCGCCGCCACCCGCTCGATGACCCTGTCGTGGTCGAACTTCTTCTACGCGTCGCTCGACCCCGGCGGCTTCATCACCGTGGACAAGCCGCCCGTGGCGCTGTGGATCGCGGCCCTGTCCGCCCGGGTGTTCGGCGTGAGCACCTGGAGCCTGCTCCTGCCGAGCGCCCTCGCCGGCGCCGCCGCGGTGGCGCTGCTGTGGTGCATCGTGCGGCCCCGGTTCGGCACCGTGGCGGCGACGGTCGCCGGCCTCGTCCTCGCCCTCAGCCCGGTGAACGTCGCCGTCAACCGCCTCAACCTCCCCGAGCCCTTCCTGATCCTGTTCCTGGTCGCCGCCGCCTGGGCGACGCTGAAGGCCGTCGAGCAGGCGCGCCACTGGATCCGCTGGGTGATCGTCGCCGGCGCCCTCGTGGGCTTGGCGTTCAACACCAAGATGCTGGCCGCGTACATCCCCGGCCCCGCCTTCGCGCTGGCCCTGGTCGTGGGTGTCGCCGGCCTGAGCTCGGGCGCGTGGTGGGCGCGGGCCCGGCGCCTCGCCCTGCTCCTGGGCACGACCCTCGTCTGCTCGTCGCTCTGGACTTTCGCCGTCGACGTGCTCTCGGGGTCGCACCCCTACATCGGCGGCAGCACCGACGACACGGTGCTCGACCTGGTGCTCGGCTACAACGGCCTCGGACGGGTCAACGGCGGCGGCATGGTCGGTGGCGGAGGCGGACCGGGGGGCGGGGCCGGCGCCGGCGGCGGGGTCATGGGGGGCGCCGGCGGGATCTTCGGCAGCACCGCCGGCCCGGGACGCCTGCTCTCCGACGCGGTCGGCGGCCAGGTCGCCTGGCTGCTGCCCCTGGCCGCGGTCGCCGCGGTCGGGTCGCTCTGGCTCTGGCGCCACGACCGGGTGCGCCGTGCCCACGTCGTGCTCTGGGCCGGGTGGCTGGCCCTGTTCGCGGTGGTCTTCAGCACCGCCGACGGGACGTTCCACAGCTACTACACGTCCGCCCTGGTCCCCGCCATCGCCGCGCTCGTCGGCATCGGCGGCGCTGCGGTCGTCCCCCTCGTCCGCCGGCACCGGGCGTGGCTGGCCGCCGTCGGTGCCACCCTCGCCGGCACCGTCCTGCTCCAACTCGAGCTCTCCGGTCGCCTGCCCGGCTTCTACGGCTGGACCCGCGGCCCGCTCGTCCTGCTCGCCGGCGCCGCCCTCGCCGCGGTGCTCCACGGGCTGCTGACCCGCCACGGCCGGACGGTGCTCGCCGGCCTCGGCGTCGGCCTCGCCGCCCTGCTCGTCTCACCCACCGCGTGGGCGGTCAGCGAGACCGCCAACCCGGTGCTCAACTCGACCCTCCCGCAGGCCGGTCCCCGCGAGGGCACCGCCGGCTCGAGCTTCGGCTCGGCCTCGTCCAACGGCGACCCCGAGCTGGCCGCCTGGCTCGAGACCCACACCGACGGCGAGACCTGGGCGCTGGTCGTGGGCTCGGCCCAGACCGCCTCGGGCCTCATCGCCGACCAGGGCGTCTCGGTGATGGCCCTCGGTGGCTTCATGGGCAGCGATCCCACGCTCACGGTCGCCGAGTTCGCCGACCTCGTCGAGTCCGGCGCCGTCCGCTACGTGCTCGTGAGCGGCGGCGGCCCAGGCGGCGGCCGGGGTGGCCCCGGCGGAGCGGGCGGCGGTTCCTCGTCGTCGACGATCCTGACTGCGGTGGCGTCGGCCTGCCCGGCCGTGGACGACGCCGACCTGCCGTCGGCCTACGCCGGCAGCCTGTACGACTGCGCTGGCCAGGCCGACGCCCTCCGCGCCCTCGCCTGAACGAGTCCCGAGCGAGCGCGGATCGCTGGCCGGCGACGTTCTGGCACCGGATTTCGGTGCCAGGGCACCGAAATCCGGTGCCAGTTCGGGATGCGTCAGACGTCGACGATGACCGGGGGGTCGGGATGGCCGATGGCCTCGCACATCGAGCGGTAGACCTCGAGGATGAGGCCGGCGTCGATCACCATCTCGATGTTGCCGTCGGCGTCGAGGTTGAGGTTGGCGCCGTAGATCACGAAGTGGACGTCGGTGGGCTCGGTGTTGGTCTCCGGGACGATCAGCGTGTGGACCGACCCGGCGGGCTCGTAGAGGTAGGAGCCCGCGGTGTTCACGTACTCGGACTCCTTGTACTTCCACGAGCCGGAGTGCGTGAACGCGAACACCTGGCCGGTGTGCTTGTGGATCTGCACCGCGGCGCCGGGGGCGAAGCGGTTGCGGATCACCCACAGACCGTGGTTGATGTTCACTTGGAGCACCTTGAGCTCGATGCCCTGACCGAGGTCGACCCACGGCAGTTCGTCGTCCCCCCGGTGGATGGCGGTGGGGGCTTCGGTGATCATGGTCATCCCCCCATTGTGGCCGACCACTACGCTGCGGGCCGCCGCGGGCCGGTCGTTTCCCGGAGCCGCCCGGCGGATCAGGGAGGGAACCAGTGGCGCAGAAGCTCGGGAGGGCACGTCGCGGACCGCGGCGCACCGACACCTCCAAGCACCCGGCCCGGCCGGACATGGTCGATCGCGAGATCACCGCCGGCGACCGGTTCCGCTACCAGGTCGACCTGCTGTTCTCCCGCGGCACCTTCACCGTCGTCATCGCGCTGGTCATCGCCACCCTCCTCATCGTGGTGCTGGCCGCGACCGCCCTCGCGCTGTTCCGGCTGCGCTTCGGCGACTCCGGCACCTACGGCGAGGGCATGTGGCAGGCGATGCTGCGGGTCATCGACCCCGGCACCATGTCGGGCGACAGCGGGTGGGGGCTGCGGGTCCTCTCCCTGCTGGTCACCCTCGCCGGCATCTTCCTCGCCAGCGCCCTCATCGGCATCATCGCGGTGGCCCTCGACCAGAAGATCGAGAGCCTCCGCAAGGGCCGCAGCTTCGTGGTCGAGGCCGACCACACCCTGATCCTGGGCTGGTCGCCCCGCATCTTCACCATCGTCTCCGAGCTCGTGGTGGCCAACGAGAACCAGCCGGGCGCCGCCATCGTGGTCCTCGCCCCGCTCGAGAAGACGACGATGGAGGACGAGATCCGCGACCGCGCCGGCGACCCCGGGGGCACCCGTGTGGTCTGCCGCACCGGCGACCCCGCCAGCCTCAACGACCTGGCCATGGTCAACGTGGGCCAGGCCCGCTCGATCATCGTGCTCGCCGAGGACGGCCCCGCCGGCGACGCCGAGGCGGTGAAGGCCGTGCTCGCGGTGATGAGCCGCGACCCCCGGCTCGAGCAGTCCGCCATCGTGGTGGAGACGTCCGACGCCGGCACCGCCGAGGCCCTCGCCGCCGCCGGCCAGGGTCGGGTGCTCCCCGTGCGGGCCACCGACGTCGTGGCCCGGGTCACCGCGCAGGCCTGCCGCCAGAGCGGCCTCAGCTACGTGTTCCAGGAGCTGCTCGACTTCGACGGCGACGAGATCTACTTCCAGCCCGCCCCCGAGCTGGTCGGCCGCACCTTCCGCGACGCGCTGCTCGCCTACCCGACGTCGACGGTGATCGGGCGGTACACCGCCGACGGCACCGTCTCGGTCAACCCGCCCATGGACACGGTGTTCGCCGAGGGCGACGCGGTGATCGCCGTCTCCGAGGACGACGACACCGTGGTCTTCGGCGGTTTCGACGACCGCCCGTCCGGGAGCGGCCCGGGGGCGGACGAGCCCGCCGCCGACCCCGAGCACCTGCTGCTGGTCGGCTGGAACGACCTCGCCCCGCTCGTGCTGCACCACCTCGACCAGTTCGTGGCCCCCGGCTCGGTCGCCGACGTGATCATCCACCAGGCCACCATGGCCTCGCTCGACCTGCCCGTGCCCGAGCTCACCAACCTCACCGTGCAGCTGCGCCACATCGGCGGCCGCACCGACGAGTACGACGACGTGGCCGCGGCCCGCCCCTACGGGAGTGTGATCATCCTCGGGTACCGAGACAGCGGCTCGCCGGCCGAGGCCGACGCCAAGACGCTGCTCACCCTGTTGCTGCTCAACCGCTCGCTCCAGGGGATCGACCGCCGGCCCCGCATCGTGACCGAGCTGCTCGACGCCCGGGACGTCGACCTCGCCGTGGTCACCGGCGCCGACGACTTCGTGGTCAGCGACGCCCTCGCCAGCCTGATGATGGCCCAGCTCGCGGAGCGGGCCGAGCTGCACGACGTGTTCACCGACCTGTTCGACTCCGACGGCTCGGCCGTGCAGATGCACCCGCCCCGCCGCTACGTGCCCGCCGGCCCGGTTCCGTTCGCGGACATCGTGGCCGCGGCGGCGGACCGGGGCGAGGTGGCCCTCGGCTACCGGGTGGCGGCGACGAACGAGGTCGTGGTCAACCCCGCGAAGGCCGCCACCGTCGACCTGGCCGACGACGACGCCGTGGTGCTGATCGGTCCGGTCTGACGCGGGCCGTGGGTCCCGGTCGCCCGGACGGGGCAGCGGCGGCTCGCTCCTGACGCCGTCCCGGGGGGCCTTCGGCGAGGGGGGCTTGGCGAAATCGTCGCTCCGCCGCCGGCCCCGTCCGGGCTCGCTGGCGCCGTCCTGGTCACGGGGGCCTCATGCGCTCGGCGTGGCCGCGGCGAGCGCGGTGGCGGTGTCCGAGGGCGGGGTCGGCGCCGGTCTCGGCGTCGGCGCGCCCGGTGCGCTCGGTTGGGGCGGGGGCGTGTGGTGGGCCCGTCTCCCTGCTACTGCGGCAGGGGCTTGGCGAAATCGTCGCTCCGCCGGCGACCCGGTCGCCCGCCCTCGTGCGCGGGGCGCTCAGCGGCAGGGTCCCCGTTGGTGACGGCCGGGGCGCGATCCGCCGCCGGCCCCGTCCGGGCTCGCTGGCGCCGTCCTGGTCACGGGGGCCTCATGCGCTCGGCGTGGCCGCGGCGAGCGCGGTGGCGGTGTCCGAGGGCGGGGTCGGCGCCGGTCTCGGCGTCGGCGCGCCCGGTGCGCTCGGTTGGGGTGGGGGCCTGTGGTGGCGCTCAGAGGGTCAGAGGAAGGCGCCGCGGGCGCCCCAGATCATCAGGAACAGGATGACGACGAAGGCGAGGTGGAGGATGCCGCCGTTGCGGGCGGCGGCCTTGCCGCGCCGCTCGAGCTCGACGACCTGCGGCGGCGGGCCGCCGGCGCCGGGAGGTGGGCCGCCGCCCTCGGCACCCGGCGGTGGGCCCATCGCGGCAAGCTCGTTGACCAAGGCGTCCATGCGGCGCAGGTTGGGCTGGTGCACGGCGATCGAGAAGACCATGGCGGCGAGGAAGAGGGCGAGGCTGATCCCCACCCAGGTGTCCTCCCACTGGAACGGGCCGACGATCACCAGCACCACGCCGAGGACGCCGGACGAGTAGATCGCCGGCTCGGTGAGGCGGTGGCCCGCGAACTGGCTGGCGTTGCTGATGCCCTTGCCCTCGAGGCCCGGGTGGTCCTTCCCGTAGGCGCCGAGGAGCGGGTACACGAAGGTGGAGCCGAACCCGACGATCACCGTCAGCACGTGCAGCAGCACGAGGACGCGGTAGACGTTGTCGGTCTCGGTGAGCGCCGCGAGGACCATGGTGGCCGCCTTTCGGGACAGGGGCGCGGGGGTGGGTGTCGTCGACCGCCCCCGGTCGCCCCCCGGCGTCCACCCGGATTGCTAGCAGATGGCGCGACCCGAGCGGTCACGCCGGAACTGCAGATCGTGTGGTCAGATTCGTGTCAGATCGCCGGGGCGGCGTCGGCGGCGAGGTGGAACACCGGCTCGGGTGGCGTCTCGAGCTCGGGGTCGCGGTCGAGCAGCAGGGCCTCGGCCTGGGTCCGATCGGCCTCGTCGAGGGGCCGGGTGTCGGCGCACCACTCGACCATGGTCCCGTTCGGGTCGGTCGTGTACACCGACACGCAGAACCCGTGGTCGATCTCGGCCACGTCGTGGCCGCAGGCCAGCCAGTGGTCGCGGCGGGCGTGCAGGTCGTCGAGGTCACGGGCGAAGAAGGCCAGGTGGTTCGTCCAGACGGGCAGGCCGTGGCTCGTCGACATCGCCGGGTCGAAGGCGGGCGGCTGGGGGCCGTTCAGCTCCCAGAAGGCCAGCAGCTCGCCGCCCTCGGCGACGGCCCCGGGCTGGTGCGTGCCGCCGGTGTCGTAGAAGACGTGCTTGGCCCAGATGCCCTGGCCCTCCGGCGTCGGGGCCACCACGGCCTTGACCAGGGTGAAGCCCATGGCCTCGGTGTAGAAGCGATGGGTCGCGAGCAGGTCGGTGGTGGCCAGGGCCACGTGGTGGAACGCCATGGCTCCAGCTTCGCGCCCCGGCGGGCGATGATGGGCCCGTGCGCGTCTCGTTCGGGGTCTGGGTGGCGGCCGGCGTCGTCGCCGGTGGGCTCGCCGCGGTCGCGGTGGTGGCCTCGGGCGCGCTCGACGACGACAGCGGCGACGCGGTGACCACCGCCACCAGCCTCGACGCCGCGGCGGAGGCCGAGCAGCGTGCCGCCGACGCCGAGGCGTTCGTCGCGGCCTACGAGCGGAGCCGCACCGGCACCTACGTCGTGTCGTCCACGTTCCGGCGCACGTTCCCCAGCGGGACGAGCTTCACCAGCGAGGCCACGGTGGCGCAGCGACCGCCGGACCGGGTCGAGCGCGGCCTCGGCTCGGTGACCGCACGGGTCGACGGCCGGGTCGTCCTGTGCTCGACCACCGCCACCGGCCGCTACCGCTGCCGCCAGGGTCGCTCCGAGCGGTCGTACCGGAGCATCGTCGAGCGCGAGGTCGAGGCCCTGCGCGGCTACGTCGAGGGGGACGTCCCCCTGTACTCGGTCACCGCCGACGATGAGGGGGAGCGGGCCTGCTTCGACCTCGAGCAGGTGCGGCCGCTGCCCGCGCCCCCGTACGGCACCACGGCGCGCTTCTGCTTCGACGACGGGACCGGGGCGCTCGTGACGCTGCGGGTCGAGCGCGACGAGGCCGTCGACCTCACCGAGGCCACCGAGGTGCGCGCCACCGTCCGCGATCGTGACCTCACGCCGCCCCGTGACGGCGATCGCGTCCCCGCCGACCAGGTGGTCGACGGTCCCGTGGCCAACGAGGACGCCGGCGGGGACGGGGCGGACGAGTGAGCGGGTGGGCGGGTCACGCCGTTGATGTGACTATTTTCACCACTCTGCGTGAGGTTTTCCTTCAGTGTCACCGCCCGGTCGCCGATTGATGGAACTGCCGGCGGATTTCGCCCCCGCCGGTACCAACGGACACGGGGCGGAGGTCGCACTCTCTCCAATTGCATCGCCACCAGCGCTTTCCCAGGGTGCTGGCTCTCCGCGGTCTTCGCCCCGGTCCCGTTCGGTTGCTCGTCCCGGCCCCGCCTCGTGCGGGGCCGAGTCGTGTTCCACGACGGTGGGGACGGCGGGGCCGCGGGGTGGCGGAGGCCGATGAGCGCCGACCGCTCACGTGCCGCCGGCCTCGGGATCGCCGCCATCAGCCTGGCCTGGGGCACCGTCGGGGTCATCGTGAAGGAGGTCGACCTCCCCGCCGTGGCCATCGTGCAGGTGCGCACGGCGCTGGCCGTCCCCGCCCTGGGCCTGTTCCTGCTCGTCGCCCGGCGGTGGCTGCCGGGCGTGCCCTTCCGGCGTCGCAACCTCCTGCGGGCCGTGGCCGGCGGGGTGCTGGTCGCGGCCCACTGGGTCTGCTTCTTCGCCGCGTTCAAGCGGGCGCCCATCGGCACCGTGCTGCTGATCACCTTCCTCGCACCGGTGATGATCGCGGTGGCGGCGCCCGTGCTGCTCGGCGAGCGGGTCGACCGCCGGACCGTCCTCGGCCTGGTCCTCGGCCTGGCGGGCTCGGCGCTCGTGGTCGGCGGGCCGGGCGGCAGTGGGACGACCGCCGCGGGCCTCGGCCTCGCGTTCCTCGCCGCCGTCTCCTACGCCGGCCTCGTCCTGCTCATGAAGCCGGTGGCCGAGGCCCACGGCGGCGTCCGGGTCGCCCTCGTCGAGATGTCGGTGGCCGCGGTCGTGCTCGTCCCGTTCACGGCGGCCAGCGGTGCCGCCGCCCCCGACCCGTCGGACTGGACCCTGCTCGCCCTGCTCGGCATCGTGCTGACCGGGGCCTTCCTGGCGATCTACTACCGCTGCCTGGCGCGGGTGCCGGCGACCGAGGCCGGGGTGCTCTCCTACCTCGAGCCCGCCGCCGGCGTGGTCTTCGGGTGGTGGCTGCTGGGCGAGCCCCTCACCGTGGGTACCGTGGCCGGCGGCACCCTCATCGTCGTCGCCGGCGTGCTGGTGCTGTTCGCTCCGAACCGTCCGCCCGTCACGTCCCCGGAGGTCGCCGGTGTTCCTGGGTGAAGACCTGCTCGCCTGGCTGGTGCTGGCCATCGGCGGCGCGCTGTGCGTCGGGAACGTCCTCGCCCTGGTCCGGCCGCCCGACGCGCCCAAGGAGGGTGAGCTCGAGCGGGCGCCGATCGTTCGCAGCGTGGTGATGGCCGTGGTCGGCGGCGTGGCCGCGATCTGGGCGCTGGCCAGCCTCGTCGGCGGCTGAACGGGCGGGACTCGCCCGTCCCGGACACCCCGCACCCGGTCCCACGCCGTCGCCCAGGGCACGCAGCGGTGTGACGCGGCGCTCCGGCGGCTCGCTCGGACCTCGTCGGCGGCTGAAAGCACAGGGGGTGCCGCAGGTACCGACGGGAACCCGGGCCGGGGTCGCGTCGTCGGAGACTTTGCCAACCCTTTGACCAGCGCTGGCCCATCGCTGGAGGAGGCCTCCGTACCGTGCAAGGCGAGCGTGTGGGACCCGGATCGTCGGGTCCCGTGCGGAAAGGAAGCCAAGATGGATCGCCCCAAAGCCCTCGCCCTCTCCGTGAGCATCACCGGCGTGGTGGCCGCCGCGACCGCGGCCGTGGCCCTCAACTTCGGACTCATCGGAGGCACCGCCACGGCGTCGCCGTCGCCCGTGGCGGCAATGTCCGGCTGGAGCGGCGCCGGTTCGGCGCCGGTGGTCGACGACGGCTCGCCCCTTCCGTCGTTCGCCTTCGGCGAGTCCGAGGACGACGACCACGACGACGAGCACGGCGCCCAGGACGCCGAGCACGAACGGTACGAGGAGGACGACGATGACTGAGCACCACGCGGGCGCCGTCCAGCGGACCCGCCGGCGTCCGCATCCCGCCGCCACCTCGCGCATCGTCGCTGCGGGGCTCGCCGGCACCGCCGCTTTCGGCATGG
>CAZYPY010000031.1:23604-26272 GCA_964649545.1 uncultured Microthrixaceae bacterium
GCCACCTCGCGCATCGTCGCTGCGGGGCTCGCCGGCACCGCCGCTTTCGGCATGGTCGCGGCCATGGCCCTCCCGTCGGGCGCGCCGACGGCCGGTCCCGCTCCTGCTCCCGCGTCACCTTCCGGGGTCACCACGGACGGTCACACCGTGGCCACCGATCCCGGCCGCTCGCTCGTCGTCCCGGTGCCGGCTCCGTCGGTCGCGCCGGCCCCGGCGACGAGCAGCGGTGGCAGCTAGCGTCGGCGTGGCGGGAGGTTCACGATGAACGAGCAGTTCTGGTGGTACGTGGCGAGGTCGACCGGCATCGTCGCCTGGTTCCTCGCCGTTGCGTCGGTGCTGTGGGGCCTGGCCCTGTCCACCCGTGCCCTCGGACCCAAGCCCAAAGCCCCGTGGCTCCTCGACCTGCACCGGTGGCTCGGCGCGCTGACCGTGGTCTTCGTGGGCGTGCACCTCGGCGCCCTGGTCGCCGACAGCTACCTCACCTTCGGATGGGCCGAGCTCTTCGTGCCCATGGCTTCCACGGAGTACCGGCCGGGCGCGGTCACCTGGGGGGTGATCGCCTTCTGGTTCCTGGTGCTCGTCGAGGTGACGTCGCTGCTGATGAAGCGGATCCCGAAGAACGTGTGGCACTCGATCCACCTCACCAGCTACGTGGTGGCGGTCACCGCCACGGTCCACCTGCTCACCGCCGGCACCGACTCCTCCACGCCGGCGCTGCGCTGGGCCGCCCTCGCCGCCGCCATGGCCATCGTCTTCTTCACCATCTACCGGCTGCTCGCCCCCAAGGCGCCGGCGCGCCGGATCCCGAGCCGTGAGGAGATGGCCGCCCGCCGCGCCGCGGACGCCGCGGGGCCCACCGGCGGCGCCGGAACCGCCGCCTGAGCGCCGGGCCGTCGCCCTGGGCCACCGGCCAGCTGCTCCTCACCCTCGTTCTGGGACCAGGCTGCTGTTGTCTCTCACGCACCTCCACGTGGTCCCGGAATGCGCCGTGGTGACCCGGGGCGAGCGTCGGGGTGGTAGACCCTCCGCCGTGGGGGACGCCGAGGACACGGGCGCGCTGCTGGAGGTCGTCGAGCTCGGCGTCACCTTCGGCGGCGTCCGAGCCCTCGACGGGGTGGCGCTGACGGTCGGCGAGGGCGCCATCGTCGGTCTCATCGGCCCCAACGGTGCCGGCAAGACCACCTTCATCGACGCGGTCTGCGGGTTCGTGCCCCACCGTGGCGAGGTCCGCTTCGGCGGCGTGGCCCTCGAGCACCTGGCCTCGCACCGGCGGGCCCGGGCGGGGATGGCCCGCACGTGGCAGTCGCTCGAGCTCTTCGACGATCTGACCGTCGCCGAGAACTGCCTCGTCGCGGTGCCATCGGGCGGGATGCGGTCGGTGGCGGCGTCGCTTCTGCGCCCGCGGGCCCACCACGGCAACGACGTGGTGGCCGAGGCCCTCGCCACGGTCGGGCTCGCCGACCAGGCCGACCTCCTGCCGACCGAGCTCTCGCTGGGGCAGCGCAAGCTCGTCGGCGTCGCCCGGGCCCTCGCCGCCCGCCCCCGACTGGTCCTGCTCGACGAGCCCGCGGCCGGCCTCGACTCCGAGGAGAGCCTGCGCTTCGGCGACCACCTCCGGGCCATCGCGGCGACCGGGGTCGCCGTTCTGCTGGTCGACCACGACATGGGCCTCGTCCTCGGCACCTGCGAGCAGGTGTACGTGCTCGACGCCGGCTGGATCATCGCTTCGGGGAGCCCGACCGAGATCCGCCGTGACCCCGGGGTGATCGCCGCCTACCTCGGCGAGGGCGTCGGATGACGGCGGTGACGGCGGCGACCGGCGAGGCGCTGCTCGAGTTGCGGGGCCTGGTGGCGGGGTACGCCGGCGTGGCCGTCGTGCGCGACCTGTCGCTGCGCGTCGACGCCGGCGAGGTGGTGGCGCTGCTCGGGCCCAACGGGGCCGGCAAGACCACGACGCTGCTGACGGTGTCCGCCCTCCTCCCGCCCATCGCCGGCGAGGTCGTCGTGCTGGGCGAGCCCGTCGGCGCCCGGACCCGCCCGCACCGGTTGGCTCGCCGCGGCGTGGCCCACGTCCCCGAGGATCGGGCCCTGTTCTCGCAGCTCACCGTCCGGGAGAACCTGGTGATCGGCCGGGCCCGGCGCCAGCCCGTCCCCCTCGACCAGGTGCTCGACTACTTCCCCGCCCTGGAGGCGCTGCTCGATCGCCAGGCCGGTCTGCTCTCCGGCGGCGAGCAGCAGATGCTGGCGCTGGCGCGGGCGCTGGTCCGCCGCCCCCGGCTCCTGCTGGTCGACGAGATGAGCCTCGGCCTCGCTCCGGTGATCGTGGAGCGGCTCGTGCCGGTGGTGCGCCGCATCGCCGACGACCTCGGCGCCGGCGTGCTCCTCGTCGAGCAGCACGTGGCGGTGGCGCTCCACGTGGCCGACCGGGCCTACGTGCTGAGCCACGGCGAGCTGGTGGCCGCGGGCGCCGCCGCCGACCTCGCCGCCGATCCCACCCTGCTCGCCGCCAGCTACCTCGGCCCCGACGCCATCACCTGATCCTCCGGCCAGCGCCGGCGGCCGCGGCGACCTGCGCGGGGTTGCTTCGGGCGCATCGCGCCAGACGGGGTGCGGTTGGTGGCGCCGGGTTGATCCTGGCGCACCAGCCGTGCGGGTCGTCGTGATGCGC